>JBGTJM010000508.1:0-3660 GCA_041745115.1 Thermomicrobiales bacterium | reverse complement strand
AATTTCAGGTGGCGGAGGCGACTGAGGATGAATCCGAAGAGCCAGCGCCAGGATTCACCATTCCGGCAGGGAGACCGGCCGATCAGGCGACGATCGATGCGATTACCAACACGGTGATCGAGGCGGCAGCCTGCATCAATGCGCGGCAATTCCTGAGTCTGGAGAATCTCTATACCGAAGCGGGCTGGCATGGAGGCGAGGTCGACGAGTTCTATTTCGGCATGCTGTCGGCGACTCCCGAGGCTGCCGCTGAAGAGGAGTCCTATGCGATTTTTGCAGTTGAGCTTGTGCAGGTGCTGGGTGACGGGCGCGTCGCGGCTGTCGTGCAGTTCCAGGAGGAGGGTGTCGGGGGCGTGGATCTGATGGTCTTTGCCGAGGAAGGCGGGCGTTATTTGATCGATGTGTGGGTCGATGGCCCGTTCGATATCGAACCGGACTTCAGCGCGTTCGAGTAGCTTGTCGTTCCGTGTTGCCAATACATGCGGATGTTGACGACGGAGGCCCGGTCAGTGCGTCGATGAGCAACTTGCGAGCACCCTGTGCTGCTCAGTCGACTATCTCGCATTCTTCTTTGCATCGACGTAGCTGCGGAGCACGGCGTTGATGCGGGTTTGGTAACCGGGACCGCCGGCTTTGAACCAGTCGACGACGTCGGTATCGAGGCGAACGGTAAGCTGCTTCTTGAGCAGGGGGAGACCGACCTGGATCGTGCTCCAGTCGATCTCTCCCTCTTCCTCGATATCAATCGATTTGTCCAGCTCTTCTTCAGTCAATGAGTCAAGGCGGGCGAAGTCCGATCGATCTTCACCACTCTGGCGCAACTGGTCAAGCTCCTGTTCTGTGAAGCGCACGATACGCTCGTTTTTCTGCATCTCTTGCTCTCCTTGCAGAAATGATTCGGACAATGTCGTAACGCTGCGTCCAGACGACGGTGTAGAAGCGTCCATCCACAACACCAGTCGTGAGCCAGCGAGGTTCCTGAGGGTGTGAGCTCCGACCGGTGACGATGGGACGTCCATCGAACACCAACTGAGCACGAACGAAGTCGAGGCCGTGCTTTTCGATGTTGAGCAGTCGCTTCTCCTCGTCCCATTCGAACTGCATCACCCAGTATACCTACACTTAGTAGTTACATGCTTCGTGGAGTGGAAGACGTGCCACTGCCGATTCTCCCTCTGACATGGAAATGATCTGAAAGATACGATGAGATCAATAGTTCAATGAATTTACTCTCCCTGCGGAAGTTAATCCGATCACTTCACACTGTCGCTGCTGTTCTCCGGCAAAGTGCACGTTGGCTCATTTCGGTGATGCCGAAGTTCGGGGACTTGGCGTGGATGGGGCATTATTGATTCAAGGCAGATGTGACGAGTGATGAGCAAGCAATTATTCAATGCAATGGGATAGCCATGGACACCACGATTCGGGTGATGATCGAGATCGGCAAGAAGCAGAAAAAATGGGTCGCGGTGGCGTTCGACTGGCCGGGTTGGGAACGGAACGGCAAATCCGAAGAGGAGGCTCTGCAGGTACTGGAGCAGTACCGACCACGCTTCCGAAAGGTGGCTGAGCTGGCTGGTCTGGCGGAGGCGTTTGACGGGGCCGGTGATCTTGACATCGTCGAGCGGGTGGGCGGTTCTAGCACGGCTGACTTCTTCGGCGTCTCACAGATCTCTGCAGCTTCCGAATATGAACAGATGAGCGAGGAAGCGTGCGAGCGCAAGTTGGCGCTGCTGCGAGCTTGCTGGTCGTATTTTGACGATACCCATCCTCGTGTTTCCGCCGAGCTGCAAAAGGGGCCGCGCGGGGGTGGACGCGATCGGGACCTAATTGTGCGGCACACCTATGGCGCGGAGACGGAATATGCCAGAAAGGTCGGGATCAGGGAGGAGCCAGAACGAACACCTGCAGGGCTGCGCATCTACCGTGAGGACTTTCAGAATGCGATCCGCGCCCTAAACGCAGAGGGCAAACCGGCTCGCACCTGGACGCTACAGTTTTTGATCCGCCGCACGTGCTATCACATGCTGGACCATGCTTGGGAAATGGAAGACAAGGATCTGTCCAAGGTTGACTGACGGACTTGCTTTCGCTAACGTCCAGATCGAGCGGACGATCACACGCCAGCCAGTGCATCGCCTTCAGCTATAGCCCAATGACCCTCGATGGATCGGCATTCGAGAGTGGACGAACATAGCCAAAGACGTGTCGATTCTGGATCGCCTCGAGCGACTAAAGAGCGAAAGGAGTGGAAACCATGCAAAAGTTGCAGTATTCAGTCGAGATCGATGCGCCGAGGGAGCATGTTTGGGAGACGATGCTGGGAGACGAGACCTATCGTCAGTGGGTGGACGTGGCCTGGCCTGGTTCGCGATTCAAGGGTGAATGGAAGCAAGGCACGGAGATCAGCTTCCACGGCGGCGAGGGCGAGGGTGGCACGCTGGCGCACCTGACGATTGTCGAGCCGTTCTCGCGCGTCCAAGCCGAGCATGTCGCTGTGATCGGCGAGGATGGGGCCGCAGATCGAGAGAGCGTTATGGCCAAAGACTGGATCGGCACGTTGGAGCACTACACGTTTACCGACAAGGATGGCGGTACCGAGCTCGTGGTCGATATCACGACCTCCCCGGACTGGGTGGAGATGCTCGACAGTGGCTGGCCAGCCGCGCTGCAGGCACTGAAGCAGCTCAGCGAAAAGGGATAGCGCAACTATGCGGAGGGTGATTACCAGCACGTTCCTGACGATTGACGGGGTGATGCAGGCTCCAGGCGGACCCGACGAGGACCGGTCGGGCGCCTTCGAGCACGGAGGGTGGTCGTTTCACCACTGGGACGAGATGATGGGGCAGGTGATGACGGAGGAGATGGCACAGCCACACGACCTCCTGCTCGGTCGCAAAACCTATGAGATTTTTGCGGCGCACTGGCCACACGCAGGAGACGCTCCCGAAGCGGTGATTATCAACAACGCCAGGAAGTACGTCGCGTCTCGAACCCTCACGAAGGTCGACTGGAACAATTCGACGCTTCTGGAGAGAGATGCAGCGAATGCCGTTACCAGGCTGAAGGCAGAAGATGGCCCGGATCTTCGGGTGGTTGGCAGCGGTAACCTGATCCAGACATTGACCTCGCATGAGCTCGTCGACGAGTATGAAATCTGGACATTTCCGGTCGCGGTGGGTGGTGGCAAACGCCTGTTCGAGGTTCCGGCTGGACTCAAGCTGCTCGATCACCGTGTTTCCACGACAGGCGTGATCATCGCCAGGTATGCCTACGACGGTCCGGTGACGGTAGGTTCATTCGCTCTCGAGTGACTCTTCCTCGGGGAGATAGGTCGCTGTGAACAGTGGCTGATCCCCTGCGATGCCCGGGCCGCAACGGAGGCGACGAGAATGGCTGGCGCGTTGCGGCGCGCGTCAGCCAGACCTGGCGAATGCGCGCAACCCTTCGACAACATGCCAACTCCAACTTCCGAAACGAGCCGAAAGATCCTCGAATAGAAACTCACCTGCTATTCTCCCTTCATGCAGTTCGATGATCTCAATCCTGAGCAGCTGGCGGCGGTTCGGCACCCGGGTGGGCCGATGCGGATCGTGGCCGGGGCTGGAACTGGCAAGACCCAGACGCTGACGCGACGGTTCGCGGCGCTCGTCGATTCCG
>JBGTJM010000507.1:0-4913 GCA_041745115.1 Thermomicrobiales bacterium | reverse complement strand
GACGCGCTGACCTATGTGATGGTTCTGGCCGGACTCGTACTGGTGGTTTTCGTCGCTCCGCCGAACAAATGGTGGGCCGTCATCGAAGAAACGGAACATGATTGGCGCCCCACGATCGTGGCGACTTCGATGATCCCTCTTTACATTGCAATCCTGGCGATTCCGTGGACTCGCCGGTTATTCGATATCCGCCTCTTGCCGATTCGCGACTATGTGCTGATTGCGATTGCCGTGATTGTCTGGGCGCTGGCGCTACGGTATGTCTGGAAGCACAAGCTGTTTCAGCGCTTCCTCGGGCTCGGATGATCAGCGCTTGAATTCATCGAATGGACAGGGCATGGAGTTCGCAACCTATTGGATTCAGTTCTAGCCGTGTGCGTGGCGCAACCCGGAAACTATATTAGGATTCACACGCTAGTTCGAAATTGCGCTGCCGTGGTCGGGGTCAATCGATGACACCGAATGAACATGAATATCCATCGAGAGAACCGGTCGTCGACAGGGTCGTGTTGCGTGTTGCCGGGGTAGCAAAGCATTTCGGTGGCATCCAAGCGCTACGTGGCGTCGATCTTGAGATTCGCTCTGGCGAGATTCATGCCCTGATGGGTGAAAACGGTGCCGGCAAGTCGACGCTGGCCAAAATCATTTCTGGTGTAGAACAGGCGGATAGAGGAGAGATACGCTGGAATGAAGAGCGCATCGCTTTTCACACAACCGGGGAAGCGGCAGCGGCGGGGATCGTCATCGTTCTTCAGGAGTTGAGCCTCGTACCGCATCTTTCCGCTGCCGAGAACATTCATCTCACCAGTCGCGATGCCTATCGGGGCGGATGGTGGCTAGATCGAAGTCGCATTCGGCGGCAGACCGTCGAGCTGTTTGCTCGACTGGGTTTGCATGCGATTGACCCGGACAGAAAAGTGGCTGACCTCTCGATCGCCGAGCAACAGATGGTCGAGATCGTGCGCGCTCTGTCACAACAGGCGGTGCTCTTCGTCCTGGACGAACCCACCGCGGCTCTCGGTCAACAGGACGTTGACATGCTGTTTTCTATCATGCGGAGACTTGCGGCCGAGGGAGTATCGTTTCTGCTTGTGACCCATCGACTGGATGAAGTTTTCGCCATTTCGGACCGAATCACGGTTTTCCGGGATGGTGCCAACAGCGGCAATTTCGTGACATCGGAGACAAGCCCGGATGAGTTGATACGGGCAATGGTCGGTCGTGACCTGGGCGACTTCTTCGGCGTCCGCAATCGAAAGCCGCCGGGCGAAACGGTTCTTCGTACCCGTCGCCTTTCTCGAGGCGATCGGGTTAGAAACTGTTCGTTCGAGGTGAGGCGGGGTGAGATCGTAGGGATTGCCGGGTTGATTGGAGCTGGCCGGACAGAACTGGTGCGAGCCGTATTCGGCGCGGACCGCGCCGACCATGGCGACGTGGAGTTACTTGGCCGAATTGGTCTCCTGCCCTCGCCCCAGGCCGCAACCCATCACGGAGCGGCCATGGTGCCAGAGGACAGAAAGCGGCACGGATTGCTCATCGATCTGCCCATAGCACACAATATCTCGATTGCCGATCTGGCTGCCCGAGGTAGCTTCTGGTTGCGCTCGGCGCAGGAAAACGAGCGGGTGGAGTCGATGACCGAGCGGCTCCAGATCAGGATTTCGGATCCGGCGCGGGCGGCTGGAAGCCTCAGTGGAGGGAATCAGCAAAAGGTTGTTCTGGCGAAGTGGCTGGCGATCGAACCAGATCTGCTGATACTGGACGAGCCGACGCGGGGCATCGATGTCGGAACAAAATACGAGATCTATAAGCTGATCGACTCACTCGCTGCCCAGGGGACTGCGGTATTGCTAGTATCGTCGGAACTTCCTGAAGTGCTGGCACTGGCGGACCGGATACTGGTGATGGCGGACGGTGAGATCGTAGCTGAGCTTGATCATGGGTCAGCAACCGAAGAACTGATCATGGAGCACGCGGCAGGGTAGAAGCAGCAGGTTTCTTGGCGATGAGAGAAATGGGATAGATCCGAACAATGCAGATGTCTGGCGATTTCGATCCAACTCCAGGTAGCACGATTCGTCCGAAAGCGAATTGGTGGAGGCGGGTTCTTGAAGAATACCGAGTCGAACTCGGGATGTTTGGGGCGCTCGTGGCGCTTTGCACGTTTCTGAGCATATTTGCCCAAAACTTCTTTACTGAGGGCAACATCAGAAACGTTCTCTGGCAGGTGACCGCGATCGGGATTATTGCGATCGGCCAGACATTGGTGATTCTCACGGCCGGGATCGATTTGTCTGTGGGAGGCATCGCAGCATTGTCTGCGATGGCTGGCGGCACCATCATGGTTCACACGAACGTAGCGCTCGGGGTTGCCATGACACTCGTCGTGGCGGCATTGCTGGGGCTTGCCAACGGCCTTTTCGTATCCTATGGTGGACTGGCGGCATTTATTGTGACCCTGGGCATGCTCTCGATAGCAACATCCCTCACCTACGTGATCTCGGATCAGAGGTCGATTACTGGCTTGTCAGACAGCTATCGGGTGTTTGGCAGAGGGGCGCTTGGAAGTATTCAGTATTACACGATCATCTTTGTTGTGCTCTTCGTGGTTGGGCATATCCTGTTGACACGCACGAAACCGGGGCGGTTCTGGTATGCGATCGGCAGCAACGAAGAGGCGGCGCGGCTTTCGGGTGTTAATGTCAAGCTGTATAAGACGCTTCCGTATGTGATTTCCGGTTTTCTGGCCGGTGTAGCGGCGCTCATTCTTTCGGGGCGACTCGGGGTGATCGATCCCGATACCGGGCGAGGCTACGAACTGCAGAGCATTGCTGCTGTGGTAATAGGGGGAACGAGCCTTTTCGGCGGAAAGGGCTCACTGATCGGTACATTGATCGGAGTGTTTCTGATTGGTGTGCTGAATAATGGACTCAATCTGATGAAAGTATCCCCGTTCTGGCAGGGCACCGCGGTTGGAGCCGTCATCATTGTTTCTGTGCTGCTCGAGCGGCTTGCGCGTCGCAGAGGTTAAGTCTGATCCAGTCGAAAGTGTCACGCAGAAGTGATATCGGCCGACGCAGTGGGAAAGGAGGTGCTCAGGCATAAACATGACAGGAATCGAAACGAACGAAGAGTTAGCGAATGGGTCATCAGGCAAGTGCCTGGTCTGGCTCATACACGTCAAGGAGCACATACGTGGTTAGAATTCCTGAAGCCCATAGCCTCAACGGAAAGATTAATCGCCGGAGTGTGGTCAAGGGAGCGGCTGTAGCGGGATTGGCCTTGCCTGCAGCGATGCGATTCCCGACTCTTGCACTTGCTCAGGATGAGAGCTATGAGATCGCCTACCTGACCCCTGGCTTAAATGTCCCGTTCTGGAAGTACCTGTCCGACGGAATCAAACAGGCTGCTGAGGCGAGTGGCCTTGATGTCTCTGTCACTGACTACGACTCGCGGAACGATGCTGCGACGCAGTTGCAGAATGCGCAAGATGCGATCACGCGCGGGGTTGACGCCATCATCATCTCGCCGACGGATAGCTCGACAGCTCCAGCAGTTCTGGAGTTGGCATCTGAGGCAGGGATCCCTGTTGTCATAGCAGACATTGGCACGGACTCAGGCGACTACGTTTCATTCGTCATTTCATCAAACGAAGGTGGAGCCTACGAGGCGGGACAGGTACTCGCGGCCGAGATGGAGGCGCGAGGCTGGGGCGGCGAAGACGTAATCATGATCACCATTTCGCAGGCGCGAATCAATGGGCAGAATCGAACCCGAGGCATCACCACTGCGATCGAAGAAGGGGGCAGCGAAATCGCGCAGTACCTGGAAAGCGAGCAGTACACACGGGCTGAGGCGCAGCAGCAGGCACTTGATATGCTGACGGCGAATCCCAATGCGCGGGGATTCTTCACGCAGCATGACGAGGCCACACTCGGCGCCTGGACTGCGATTGAGGATTCTGGCAAACAGGACGAGATCATCCTCGTCGGATTTGATGGCAGTCCAGAGTCGGTCGAGTTGATTCGGGAAGGCAGCCTCAGAGCCGCATCAATGCAGCAGCCAGTTCTGATGGGCCGCATGTCACTCGAAGTCGCCCTGCAGCACCTGGCGGGAGAAGACGTCGACCTCGAGACTGAGGTCCCGACGATTCTGGTGACCCCGGACAACTTGAGTGAAGTGGAAGCCACGCTGGCAGACACGGTCTTCCCGGCTGAAGAGGGAACCCCGGAAGCCGAATAACCGATCGCGCACGGTCCGGGGACGAGAACGTTCTGTTTCCGGGTTGAACTGATAATGGAGAATGGCTGACCAGTTTCTGGTCAGCCATTTGCATAGAGCCCTCATTGCAGGGAGTCGCAGTGACCGAAGAAACGCCATAGGCATGACGCTGGCAATGGATTTGCCCGGCCACGATTTGGTCAGCGGTCGCTCGCATAAATCGCGCGGGCCCGTCGAATCTGGTCCGCGTGGTCGTGGGCATGATTCGCGTAGTATCGGAGCCATTCTTCGGCGCTGAATGGGCCAGATTCTGTGTGCGTGCCCGCGCTCGACCAGTCATTGTCTGACATTCGATCGAGAAACTCCGCCGTACCTGCCCGAGCGGCTCCAAAGGCCGCAAGTGAGTGCTCGACTGGACGATCGTAGTAGAGCGTCCGGGCAAAGCGCTCCTGGTCGTAGCCCTGAATCGTGGCATGGTCTTCTGCGACGAGCAATCGAATCCGCATGGCCGATGTCATCTCACTGTCTGCGAGATGGTGGACAACTTCTCTCGGACTCCACTCGCCGGGTGCTTCCGGCGTATTCAGTTCGTCTTCGGAAATGCCTTCCAGCGAACGGCCAACCTCAGCGTGGCCCTCACGATACCGATCGATGAGCGATCGTCGCTCCTGCAAGCTCAGCATTGGTTCAGA
>JBGTJM010000506.1:0-2598 GCA_041745115.1 Thermomicrobiales bacterium | reverse complement strand
GTCGAACGCCTGAATGTCGCTTAGCGCTTCTCCGTTCGCGGCTGGGAATCCAGGCGCGAGCTACGAGTACGCCGGCACGCCATTTGGCCCGAGAATCTGGGAGGCGAGTGTCTCCCGGTCGATGGCGTGGCTCCATGCCTGGCGAACCAGCTTGTTGTCGAACGGCTCCGAGTTCACGTCGAAGAAGATGTAGAAGGTCGGGAAATCTCCCACTCCCTGATACACCTCTCCAGCAGTTGCCTCGTCACTCAGCATGATCTCCAGTGCCGCCGGAGGTGGACTGACCATCATGTCGATTTCATCGTTCTGGTAGAGCGTGAAGAAGTTGTCCGGCGACGTCAGGGTCGTCTCTACCTGATTCAGGTAGACGGGCAGCGTGCCGGTGTACGCCTCATTGCGAGAAACAGTGACCTGCTGGTCCGGAATCCATTCTGTGAGAATGAATGGCCCGGAAGAAACTGCAGTGGCGGGATCGGTATTGTAGTACGGGCCAGATGCCTCGAGTGCCGCCGCCGAAAGTGGCAGGGAGTAGAGAAGCATTGCTGGCAGATACGGGGCCGGCGCTACCGTTTCGAAAACGAGCTCGTAGTCATCGGAGCCTACTCGGACACCGATCTCTTCTAAACCAACCTCACCCGCTATGGCCTCGTTCCAATTTGCGAGCACCCCCTGGAAAAACCAGGTGAAGTCCCATGCGAACTCTGGATCAGCTCCATTCCGGAAGCTCGCGACCCAGTCGTTGGCGGTGACCGGGTTGCCGTCTGACCACATCAGACCTTCACGAATCTGGAAGGTCCAGGTTGTGCCATCGTCCGATCCTTCCCATGATTCGGCCGCTGCAGGCTGGATCTGGAAATTCTTGTCGAGACGCACCAGTGGCTCACTGAAAAGGTCTGATACGCCACCTTCCGCACGCTCGTAGACCCGCACATAGAAGTCCACTGCTTTGGCGATCGAGGCGTTGCCGACCACTCGCATTGTCTGCTGATCGGCAGCTGCGGCCCCATCCGGCAGGTCCTGAAGGCTTGCACGCAGGCTCGGTTTGAGCGATGGCGAAGCAAGCGCGTCTCCACGCAACAAACCGCCGCCGAACATGCCAAGGCCCGTGACAGCAGCTCCGCCGAGTGCGGTCCTGCGGTTGATTCGCGTTTCTGTCAGTCCGTCGAAAATCCTCTGCTTTTTCTCAGGCATCAATGCCCTCCTTGGTAGCACAACCTGCGAAATCGACCGTCGACTTCGCTTCAGTTGCTTCTAAACCCTGAACCCTAATTCTGGCGCGGATCGAGCGCATCGCGCAATCCGTCGCCGACGAACGCAAATCCCAGAACCGTCAGCGCGATACCCAGGGTTGGGAAAACTCCCTGGAACCAGTACAGCTGAATCGCTTGCCGACTATCAGCCACCATCTTTCCGAGGCTTGGCGTCGGTTCGTTGATACCCAGACCGAGAAAACTCAATCCGGCTTCAGCGAAGATAGCTGTCGGCATCAACAGTGTAATGGCTACGATAAGTGGCGGCACAGCATTCGGCAGCAAATGTCGAACGGCAATCTGGAACTGCCTGGCGCCAATGCTTTGTGCGGCTTCCACGAACTCCCGCTCTCGCAGACTCAGTATTTGAGCGCGGGTCAATCGGCAAAGCCCCACCCAGCTGGTTACTCCAATAACCACCACGACTTTCAGGATCTGATTGTCAAAGGTATCACCGAAGGCGCCGCTACTCACGACCGAGATAAGAAAAATCGCGAAGAGCAGGCCCGGAAACGCGGTCATCACTTCTACGATTCTCAGGACCACGAAATCAATCGCGCCGCCGCGCAGTCCTGCTGCCAGTCCGAGGGGGATGCCGATCACGCTGGCGACGATGACGGCCAGAAAACCGACAATCAATGAGGTCCGAATTCCATAGATGACCCGGCTGAGATAGTCTCGCCCGATCGAATCAGTGCCCATTGGATAGTCCCGGCTCGGGAACTCATTGATTGCCATGAAGTCAGCCGTGTTGTAGTGGGTCGGTGCCAGCCAGGGCGCAAAGATCGCCACGAACAGGAGAAACACGACGATGATGAGCCCGAGCATCGCCAGCTTCTGCCGCCGAAACCGGGAGACGGCTAGATCGAAATTCGTGCGGTAGCGCTTCTCCGGTGCGACTTCGAGCGCTCCGGCCGAAGGTGCGGTCGCTAGAGTTGCTGGTTCCATTCGATGACCGCCTCAATCTACCTATCGACGAACGAGCCTGATCCGCGGATCGAGAATCGTGTACAAAATGTCGGTCAATAGATACGTGATGCCCCACAGAGCAGCAATCAAGAGCGTAAGGGCCAGGATCAACGGGTAGTCCCGGGTCAGAGTGCTGGTGACGAAATACGAACCCAGACCCGGAATGCGGAAAATGGCTTCGATGAAAATCGACCCGGTAAGGATGTTCGGGATCTCAGGGAGCAACACCGTGACCCATGGAATCGCGGCGTTGCGGGCGACATGCGAGAGCATGACCCGCCGCTCTCCCAAACCTTTGGCACGTGCTGTGCGGACGTGGTCGGCCCGCATCGTTTCCAGGATCGAGAATCGCGTATACCTCGCGACAAGGGCCATCGGC
>JBGTJM010000505.1:0-4429 GCA_041745115.1 Thermomicrobiales bacterium | reverse complement strand
GTTTCACGATGAGACGATTTTCCGGGCGACCGGCACTGTTTTGTCACAAGTTGGCAACGAAAACATCACGCTGGCGATGATCGCTAGCGTAGTAGGATGCAGTGCTCCAGCACTGGTGCAGCGTTTTGGTTCCAAGCAAGCATTGTTGAAGAGTTTCTCCAACTGGTCGATCGAGCAGACTCGGCTTCGATTCGAGTCGGAGGCGGTCACGCATCAGTCGCCACTAGAGACGTTAAAGGCACGAGTCCGGATTCCGGGCGCTGAACGGCCGGCGGAAATCTTCGAGCCTGACGGCTACCCCAGCACGGTGTATCTTCACGTGGCCGCGTGGAATGACGAATCGTTTCGAGAACTCGTCACAGAGCGAACTCGCATTATCGAAGACGAGCTGACCAGGCTGCTCGAGCAGGCGATCGAGGCGGGGGAGATTTCAGGATGCGATCCTCGCAACATGGCGGAAACCCTCCTGACTGCTTTTTCGGGTGCCGCTCTGCAGTCGATAGGGATGCAGCGCAAGCCTATCGAGGATCGGCTAGTTGATCTGGTTGACATTCTACTGAAGCCGTACCTGACATTCAGCAAGCCGGCGACTTGAGATTCGCACTGCTTGAGGTTCGTTGAGGGCCGCGCTCGAGACGCATGGATGGTGAATGAGCTCTGCAATCGCGATGTTTCACTCGCTAGCGTTCGATGAATTTGGCTCGGTGTGACTCCAGCATAAGGAGTTGCTCCGCTGCGGCAATGTTGTATCGCGTCGATTCGACTGCATCTGGTGTGACGGAGATCGAGTCAATTCCAGCTCGGACCAACTCCGCAGCATACTCGGGATGCACCGATGGTGCCTGCCCGCAAATGGACGAGTGGAGCCCGAGTCTGCGGCATTCGAAAACAATGCGGCGGATAGCAGACAGCACCGCTGGATCGCGCTCATCGAACAATGGTGACAATGGCTCACTGTCCCGGTCGATGCCGAGCATCAGTTGCGTCAGGTCGTTCGACCCGATTGAAACTCCGTAGATGCCAAGAGCAGCATAGGCATCCAATGCATAGAGAACCGATGGAACCTCAGCCATGATCCATATGGTGAAGTCCCGCTTATCCCGCAAGCCAGATTCTGCTACGTATTGTAGGCATACTCGAAGCTCAGGCTCAGCGCGAACGAATGGGATCATCAGGTGAATATTCGGCCGTGTCTCCCTTATCAGGCGGAGCACTTCGAGCTCTAACTTGAACATTTCCGGGTCTTTGACATAGCGATAAGCACCGCGCAGGCCAATCATCGGATTCTCTTCGACAGGCTCGAATTCTTCCCCACCGGCGAGTCCTCGAAACTCGTTTGTGCGGAAGTCCGTTGAGCGGTAGATCACCGGGCGCGGATAGAATGCGTCGGCGAAAATTTGAAGTTGGCTGGTCATTCTGTCGACGAACTCTTCTGATCGGCCTTCGGCAATGAGCCGCCGAGGGTGGACACCATCCAAGGCGGTGAGGAGCATGAACTCAGCCCGGAGTAAACCGACTCCGTCGACATTCATCTGAGCGACATCTTGAGCGCGATCAGGTTCGCCGAGGTTGACCATGAGTTTGGTCGCGGTGACGATTCGGCCCGGCGCCGTCAGCCCGTTTGTTTGAGCGCGCGAGGCTCCCTGTGGGGACTCGGCTATCTCGCCCTCGTAGACGACTCCAGCGCCACCATCGACGGTTACCGTGAGATTATCTGAGAGAACTTGAGTGGCGTTGCGGGCGCCGACGATGCACGGCAGGCCGAGTTCGCGGGAGATGATCGCCGCGTGTGATGTCATACCTCCGCTGTCGGTCACAATTGCGGCGGCTCTGCGCATAAACGGGACCCAGTCCGGGGTGGTCATCACGCTCACAAGGATATCGCCTTCTTCGAGGGAGGCTCCTTCGGATGGAGTGAGCAGAACCCGAACTCGCCCTGCTCTCCGTCCAGGGCTTGCGGGCAGTCCCGTCACCAGCACGTTCAGAACATTGGTGGAATCGCTCTGGGATTGGTTCTCGGAATCGATGCCAGTTGTCACTGGACGAGACTGCACCAGATAGAGCAGGCCCTGCTCGAACGCCCATTCGGTATCCTGGGCAGTTCCATAGTGCTCTTCGTCCTTCCGCACGAGCTCGGCCACGGCTCGTATCTCCGCGTCGCTCAGCACTCGGGAGTCCGCCTTCGGAGCGGGTAGATCAACTCTTATGTTTCGGCGGTCTTCGCCACGAGTGAGCATAAAGCGCTGATATCCGATATGCGCCTTCTTGAGCCGAAGACTGCTTTTGTCGACCTCATAGTGGTCCGGTTCGACCTGTCCGGAAACCACGACTTCACCGAGTCCGAGGGCGGCCTCGATCACAATGGTGTTTTGATCACCGGTAGCCGGATCAATTGTGAAAGCAACGCCTGACTTTTCGGCATTCACCATTTTCTGAACGATGACGGCAATCTCCGGCTCTCCTGGAAGCTGCTTGTTCTTGCGGTAGAAGATCACGCGTGGGCTATAGAGCGATGCCCAGACCTCGATGACGCTCGACTCAAGAGCTTCGTCACCGATCACATTGAGGAAGCTGCGATTCATGCCTGCAAACGATGCTTCCTTCGTGTCTTCCATGGTTGCCGACGAACGAACAGCAACGGCTGCGTCTGTGGCACCATCCCTTTTCGAAAGCTGTCGGTACGCTTCGATCATCGACGATCTTACGGTGGCAGGCATGTGAGAGCCACGAATGCGTTTCTGGATATCGGACGCTGCCGCTTCCAAGGTATCGTGATCATTTACATCGAGAGTGCCAAGTCGCTGCTCGATCTCGGAGTGCAATCCCGCATCTTCGATGAACGACTGAAACGCGGCCGAAGTGATGACGAAGCCGGGTGGGACGGGAAGTCCAGCCCGAATCATCTCTCCGAGATTCGCGCCTTTGCCACCAGCAACAGACGTGTCCTCTTTGTTCAAATCCTCAAACCATTTAATGGGGGGTTTCACCTTCTTCTCCTCTCAAGAGCGTATCGCTCAGTGGTTCCACGATCTACGTGGCTGTCCAGCCTGCGCCAGCTGCGATCACGGCTCCGTTGATGCTTTTCGATTCATCCGAGGCGAGGAAAAGTGCTAGTGACGCGATGTCAGATGGTTCCAGGGTTGCGGGGACGAGAGCATGATAGACTCCGAGACGCGCCAAGCCCTCCTGATCCAGTTTGTCGGCTGGCATGCTTTCGGCGATGTTGGTGGCGGTTGCACCTGGACAGATGGCATTGCATCTGATGCCCAGTTTTCCGTACATCCAGGCTGTGTTGCGAGTGAGTCCTATCAGCGCATGCTTCGATACTGTATACGCTGCCCCAGCGGCACCGCCGCGGAATCCGCCGATAGAGGCAATATTGATGACCGATCCGGAGCCTTGGAGCTTCATCTGCTGAACTGCGCTACGACTGGTAAACATCGGTCCGTCGACATTTATCCCCATCACGCGCTCCCAGACCTCATCATCAACCTCGCCAACACCCTGCATCAGGTCCATCACGCCTGCGTTGTTGCACAGAACATCGATCCGACCGTGTTTGCTCACTGCTTGGTCGATAAGTTGCTCAGCCGTTTTTCGATCGGCGATGTTGCCCTGTACACCTTCAATCGAACCTCCCGACGCCTGAATTGAGGACAGTGCAGAATCGAGACGCTCCTGATTCCAGTCGCCGGCAACAATATGAGCACCTTCGGAGGCAAAAAGCTCGGCCATCGCAAGCCCTATTCCCGAGGCCGCTCCTGTAATGACAGCAACCTTGTCGATCAATCGCATGGTGATCTCCTCCATAGAGCGGAATGTCTGCGGCTTTTCCGGACGCACGATCAATTTCCTTAATTCACATCATAGGCTTGACCAAGTAGCAGACGTGGGTATTTTGGCCATGAAGCCATTGCAAGAACATGGCAACATTCAGGTCGAGTTGTTCAGAGTCTCGGCGCGGGATGATCAACGCTATTCGAGTTCAGCTGTACGTCGGCGATTCCACGTTTTCGCGTGAAATCAGGTCAGGTCAGAATCGAAACGCCGTAGTACCAATCGTCGGTCAGAATGGATTCGCAGCAATTTGAACCCTGATGTGGCTTGCGCGTTGCTCTCAGTCTCGAGGGAGACGGAACAGCGGTAGTGGCCCGTAGTCAAGAGTTCGATTCATCTCTTCGCCTGACTTGAGGGTCATGACGTTGTTCAAGCGCTGAGAGCCGGTGAGCGGATTGCCAAGAACATCCTCAAACTCGAACTCGCCGGTTTCCAATGCGAAGACGGCGATGTCGGCTGGTGCTCCGATACGCAATGTGCCGATGCCTTCGGTTCGCTGAAGCACATGCGCGGGCACAAGGGTGGCTCGGCGAATCACGTCCTCCAGACTGAGTCCCAGTGCCAGAAACTTCGACAGCACGTTTGGGAGATC
>JBGTJM010000504.1:0-2241 GCA_041745115.1 Thermomicrobiales bacterium | reverse complement strand
ATCATCTACCGGGGCGTGATGGAGTTCAACGACCTGCGATTCGCCGATGTCGCGTTCGCAGTGGAAACGATCGAGGAGCATCGCGACCTCATCGTCGGCATAAAACTGCGGCTCGGGCGTGGCATCGTTCGCGATACCGGTGATCACCCTATTTGGCTCGCACGAGAAGTAGCGGACCACGTTGGCCTTCCGATCATGGTGCACATCGGCGCACCTCCTCCACCCTTGCATCAGATCCTGGCCGCCCTTCGAGACGGCGATATTGTGACTCACTGTTTTCGCGGCGACGCCCGAGGTATTGGTGGCATCGTCCTGAATGGCAAGATTCGCTCAGAAGTCTGGGATGCTCGAGAGCGGGGTGTCCTGTTCGACGTTGGACACGGCGCAGGCAGCTTTGGATTTCCCGCCGCAATGGCCGCACTGGACGAGGGGTTTTTGCCGGACACCATCAGCAGCGATCTCCACCAGCAAAGCATTCTCGGTCTTGCCGGCGATCTCCCAAACGTGCTGTCGAAGTTTCTGGCACTGGGACTCAGTCTGGAGGACGTGATTCGCCGAGCCACCCTTGTACCCGCGCATGTGCTTCAGCGAACCGAAGGCATCGGCACATTGCGTATCGGAGCGCCAGCCGACATCGCCGTCTTCGCGTTGGAAACCGGCGAGTTCGAGTTTGAGGATGTCCTTGGCAATTCGCTTACCGGATCTCAGCGCTTGAAGAACGTCATCACCCTCAAGTCAGGTGAAGAGATGAATCGTGCCCTTGACTACGGGCCGCTGCCGCTGTTTCGTCTCCCTCGGGACTGAGAGAAAAGTGGTCCTCGGCTCAAGACGGCGAATATCGGATATCAGCGTTTCATGCTTACCCGTGGCGAAGTCGGTCGAAATATGCGGGTTGATCTCCTCGCTCCAAAGGCGGACGCCCGAGTCTTGAGCGACTCGGAGACACGAGCAATGGCAGAGCTCGCGCGGGGGGACGAAGAGCACTATGGCTCTGCCCAGGATACCGAATGGCATTTGAGCAGGATCCGCTCTACTTGGTGCAGTCTCGACCAGTGCCGCTTGGCATCGATACAAGGACCGTGTTCCTAAGTGCTCCCAACAATGATCTGGACGTACTGGCTAAAGGACGGTCAGCAATTCCTGGTAGAAGAGCTGGTCGAGTTCGCGTTCTGCTAACGTTCCATCGGTTCTCTACGCATTGGATGCCTATGCGGCTATTGGCATCAACGGAGTCTCGATCGGGTCGAACGAGCTGACCCAACTGATGCTCGGCATCGACCGGGACAGCGAGCCATTGTCACAATTGTTCGATGCGCGCGATCCAGAGGTGCTGTCCGCCATCCGCCGCATTGTTTCCGAATGCCGAAGACTCGGGCTCCACTCGTCCATCTGCGGGCAGGCGCCGTCGGTGCATCCCGAGTATGCTGCGGAGCTGGTCCGAGCTGGAATTGACTCGATCTCCGTCACACCAGATGCAGTCGAATCGACGCGATACAACATTGCCGCAGTGGAGCAACTCCTTATGCTAGAGTCACACCGAGCCAAATTCATCGAGGGCTAGTGAGTGAAACATCGCGAAGGAGCCGTTCATTCACCGTCTATGCGCCTCTATCGCAGCCTTCAGCGACCCTCCATCAGAGAGAATCTCAGGTCGCTGGCTTGCTGAATGTCAGATACGGCTTAAGGAGAATGTCAACCAGCTCAACCAGCCGGTCCTCGATGGGTTTCCGCTGCATCCCAATCGATTGCACCGCGGCACCCGAAAAGGCGGTCAGAAGGGTTTCCGCCATGTTGCGAGGATCGCATCCTGAAATCTCCCCCGCCTCGATCGCCTGCTCGAGTAGCCGTGTAAGCTCGTCTTCGATAATGCGAGTTCGCTCTATAACGAGTTCTCGAAACGATTCATCATTCCACGCGGCCACGTGCAGATAGACCGTGCTGGGGTAGCCGTCAGGCTCGAAGATTTCCGCTGGCCGTTCAGCGCCAGGAATCCGGACCCGGGCCTTCAATGTCTCTAGTGGCGATTGGTGCGTGACCGCTTCCGACTCAAATCGAAGCCGCGTCTGCTCGATCGACCAGGTTGAGAAACTCTTGAGCAACGCTTGCTTGGAACCAAAACGCTGCACCAGTGCTGGAGCACTGCATCCTACTACGCTAGCGATCATCGCCAGCGTGATGTTTTCGTTGCCAACTTGTGACAAAACAGTGCCGGTCGCCCGGAAAATCGTCTCATCGTGAAAC
>JBGTJM010000503.1:0-8634 GCA_041745115.1 Thermomicrobiales bacterium | reverse complement strand
CACGCGGGCGCCGTGGGGTGATGCGGAGCAGACCGCGACGACGTGGTACGCGCCGCTAACCGAGCAGGCCGATATCGACCTGGCGGTGCACTGGGTGCTAGGCAAGCCGGGAGCATTCCTGAATACCGTGGGAGATATCGAGCTGTTGCCAAAGGTGCTCGACGCGGCGAGGCGGTTCGAGTCGCGCCCATCGAACGAGGCGATGGAGCGGCTGGTGGTTGAGCGGGCGATGGCGCCGCTGTTTGCGTAAGGACGTCGCCATGCCTCCTATGCGCTGGCGTTGATTCCGGTTGCTGGCTCGTGGCAATGCACCTACTCGAGAGCGATGGCAATGACCAGGCAGCCATCCGGGGCCCGGGTGGTGTGGCCTTTGCCATGGGTGTCTTCGAGTAGGAGGAGTCGGCCCGGTCCGAACTCACGGATGGCACCGTCGCTGGCGGTGACTTCGAACGATCCGGTCATGGTGCACATGAACTGACGACGTGGGGACGGGTGCGGGACGCCTCCATTCCAGTCTGGTAGAGCGCCGACGAGAGAAATCGCCGCCGCTCCGTCCGCCAGCCGTTTCACATTCAGTGGCCCGGCCGGTGGGGCGAACTCGGCCGGTTCAAGCCCGGCCTCACAATCCTCGAAATGCGACTCGCCATGCTCGTCGCTGTAGAGGCGGGTGTAGGTCGCTTGCTGAGTAAGCATTGGGGGATCATCCAGTCATACAAGTTCCAATGATCTCTGAATCACAAGTGGCTTTACAGATTCCTGAGTTCGATTCGCGGCCATCGATTGAGGCGATGGAGCCTTTATTCGTCTAGCCAGTGATGTGGCAGCAACGACCCTGCCAGGTATCTCCCCTACATCCGCAGATCGATATCGTACATCCGCGGGCCGTTAATCGAGGCCGACCGGGAAGTTCATTTGAGCCACGAGCCGGTCCACGATTTTTAAGTGACATGCGAAGGAGGGAGCTGCCGCCAGCTTCCTCCTTCACCTTCTGCGCAACCCGCTTAGGCGACTTCGGCGATCGCGCCCGTCTGGACGTCGTAGATGAAACCGCGGACCGGGATCTCCTCGGGGATCAGTGGTGAGTCGCGGATGAGCGTGACATCCTCGCGGACGCTCTGCTCCAAATCCTCGAACGGGAGGAAGTCGATGGTTTCGACAGGCTTGGCGACCGCGCTGCCGAAAACCTCGATGCACTGGGAGCGAAGGTCGTCATTCGAGAAGGTGAGCATGCCACAGTCGGTGTGATGTATCACCACTACTTCCCGGGTGCCGAGCAATTGCTGCGAAATGACCAGAGAGCGAAGGGCCTCTGCGGCGCGGCCGCCAGCATTTCGGATGACGTGAGCATCGCCTTCCTCCAGACCAAGCGCCCTTGCGGGGTCGATTCGAGCGTCCATGCAGACAACAACGGCGACTTTTCGGCCCGGCGGCATTGGTAGATGCCCTTTTTCGAACTGCGAACTGTACTCGCGATTGGCAACCAGGAACTCTTCGGCGACTGACATCGTTCGATCCTCTCAGAAGAAACTGTGTAGTTCTGGATCATATTATCAACTTTCTTCCTCAACGTCCAGATCATCAAGGACACCGCGCAGGGCCACGCCGCCAATTGAGTCAGAATGTGTCAGAGATAGGCATTATTCCAGCCAGCACGTATGCGTCTACCCCTGATCCTACCGGTGATTGCCGCATCCCGGTTGAGTGAACTGAGGTGAGTGCGGACGATCCGGCCATGATCATTTTTGCCGCCTCATCCTGTTACCGCTTGATCTATGCAACTAGAGAAGCCGCTTGGGAGAACCCTGTCGCTTTCAGTAGAGACAGACGCGCAGTTACACAGTCAGATCTTCGTGATATTCAGTGTCTTGTCAGAAAATCAAGCACAGCGTTGTTGAAGCCAACCGGATTCATGACGTGAAGGGCATGACTTGCTTCCGTGATGGTAGCCCTCTCGATGTCAGGCATGCAGCGGACGAGTTCTTCCGCCACCATGCCAAACTCGACCGGGCTGGAATCGCCGGTGAGCAGAATTGCTGGCGCCTCGATCGTCCCGACCTCCGGGCACCGAAGTGGGGTGTCGTCAAAACCCGGCGTTTCGAAGGCCAAGATGAAGACGTTGTCTCGAAGGCGCTGGTGGACCGCATCTGGAAGCTCGTCAAATATGCCGGGCCCCATTACAGCGTCGATGAAGAGCCGCGCCGCGGCATCAAGATCGCCTCTCTCAATTGCCTGTCGAGCAGGAGCCATTGTTTCGAAATATTGGCGCTCGAGATCCTCACCTCCAGGAAGATTGGGCAGCCAGGCTGAGAGGCCCGGTTCTGCGAGGACGAGGCTACGGGTTTTGCCCGGATGCAGATACCCAAAAAGCAGCGCAATGTCGCCGCCAAAAGAGTTGCCAACGATATGGCTTGGATCGAGGCCAAGAGCGTCGACGAGGCCGGCCAGATCAGCTGTCATCTGAACCGTAGAGTAAACATCGGGGCCGACATTCTCCGGATTATTTGGCCAGTGATATCGCTGGCTGTAGGCGATGACCCGGAAATGTTTGGCGAAAGACTCGATTTGCCGCGTCCAAGTACGGAAATCGGTGGCTCCGGCCCCGTGCACCAGGATCACCGGAACACCGGTCCCTAAGTCGACATAGGCCAGATCGACGCCGTTGACAGTAACGGAGTTGAATTCAAAGGAATTGGTCATGCTTAAAAGTAGTCCTTCTCACAGTCCGGCGATTTATTGTCGTATCACCCTGTGGCAAGCGAAAAACGGCTCCCTATCACTCCAACCCGCAAATTTGCCGGGTTTCCTCATTTCATGTCGATGGAGATTCGGGCTTGAGATAACGATTACCCGGATTACAGGGCTCCTGCCCACAGATTCTTGAGCGCGTTGGCGACACGGATTGGCTCGCGGCTATGGGAGGTTTGCATGTGGTGCAGTCCCTCGTACAGCTCAGCATGGAAGTGAGGGAAGGCGGCGGCAAGGCGATCGCGCACTTCGAAGTAAAATGGATTAGAAAGGCTGCCGCAGCTGTAATAGACAGGCTGAGCAAAACTGGAAAAGCGGCCTGAAGCTATGCTGAAGTTCTGGATTGCTTCGATGAAGCGCTGCATACCTGCTGGACGGTTTGCCATCCAGTCTGGGGGTGGACCAGGCGGGGGAGCGGGTGGGTCCACGCCGGGGCCGAGTTGCATCGCGACAAATGCGCGAGTTCGCTCGGCTTCGGGCAGGCTGTCGAGCGCCTGAATATCGCGCAGAAAGCCGCTCTTTGCCTGGGGACTGAAGTCGGTGGCCGGTTCGTCGAGGGCCACGGTCAGGAGCCGGTCGGGATTTGTGGCTGCATAGGCCAGGGCGCACGCGCCACCAGCTGAGTGTCCATAGAGGTGAAACCGGTCGAACCCGGCTTCTGAGGCGGCTCGATCGATGCCGGCGACTTCCATGTCGATGGAATAATCCTCAGGAGGCTGGGGCGTGGAGTAGATCTCCCGGTCCTTGGTGACCGCGTTTGCAGCATCTCCGAGGGCTTCGATGAGGGGCGCGTAGCGCATCGCCGCCGGCATGATAATGCCTGGCAGGAAGAGCACTGGTGCGGATGTCTTTTGGGGAGCGGCTGGCATTGGATCTCCTTTCCGCGTTCCGGGGGGTTTGGAGTTGGTTGGTCTCCCCAGACTATCACAGGCGGGAGGTGCTTTGGTTGCCTTCAGGAAGTTAGCTGCGGTGGGAGATGCTGCGCTGAACGTCAGGGTCAAGAGGTACGACTTGCGATCCATGCTTGCACTGGCTGGTATCGAAGCACCAAGAAAGCGCCAATGATTCGCCGGTGTCTTGAAAACCGTTTCAATGTCCTTGTAGAGAAATATCGAAGTCCCCCTATGGCTACCCGCTAATCGGCAGTTCGGTCTAAATCCCCGCGACTTTATTGAGTAGGTTTTGCAGGAAAGACTCATATCTGCAAGGCACTCAACCCATTCCGAGACTCGGAACCATGCCAGTTAAACCCGAATCCCTCAGAACGTTCTTCGCAGAATGCGTTCCGTTAGTTCGGAAATGTCCTGATGAGGAACTGATTTCTTAAGAAACTCTCGATACTGCATGTGAAAATGAGTGAATGGAATGG
Organism: Thermomicrobiales bacterium; assembly: GCA_041745115.1. GTDB lineage: Bacteria > Chloroflexota > Chloroflexia > Thermomicrobiales > UBA6265 > JAHBVL01. Next base: position 4,520 of record JBGTJM010000503.1, on the reverse strand, counting down.
ACTCGCAAAGGGACTCAAGTGTCTCAAGCATCGCTTCTTTCTCGCGTGGCACTATCGAATTCCATAGTCGCCTAAACCACCAACTCTCAAGCCCTGCCAGGAATTCGGGTTCAAGCAAGATTCCTAGAATCGCTGTTCGGTGAGGCTCGGCGAACTTGTCTATTCCTATCGAAACGATTCTCTTGAGAACCATGTCGGATCGCCATGGACGATTAGAACCTTCGGTCCATCGATCGTAAAACTGCGATGCGGCATCTCCTATTTTGTCGAGGTCTTGAGGATCTTCCAACGAGTCCATCAAGTCGAATGCCCAATAAAAATCAAAATCATCGATGCTGTGGAAATCGACTACCTTTCCCGAATTAACTCGAAGTCCTATCCGGTTCAGAAGCATTGAAGCTTCAAAAAGCATGCTCTTGCATTGGTCTAGATGTTCTGCCATGATGATTTGGTCATCTGCAAACCTAAGCCAACTTGCAGAACCCTCCTGTGCGTCACTCATAGCAAGCATGCTTCTGTCATATTCTTGCAGATAGAAATTCGCTAAGAGTCGGGAACAGTCGCCGACCTCTTCCTGGGGGATACCAACAGTCTTAGCTCCGTATCCTTCAAACTGTCGATTCCAGTTCCGTAGAAAAATCATTAACAGACTGATCTCAGGTGCAAGCTGACGGTCTGCTGTGACACGGAGTTGCCGTTCAAGTAGTTCGAGATTAATGGAATCATAGAAGTTGGCGATGTCAAATTTGATGCATGATCCGAAATTCCCTGAACGAGATAGTTGATACGCATGTCGCTGAAATGCGCGCCAGTGTTCTTTCCATAGCGTCGGGACTAGCGACGTCGAAACGAAATACGGACCTTCATCGCCACTCAACTCCGGATCAGGGAGCTCGGGGTTTCTTTGAGCTTCATCTAATTCCTCAAGTTCAGGAATTTTGCCGCCCATGGACCAGCCGCCAAACGTTCCCTTGACGTGGTTTCCCGCGATTGAGTCTTCCAGACGCTTTGTACAGTAGTAATAGAGGCAGGCTTCTTTATAGCCAAAAACCGATACGACTCGAGCGACCCAGTTGTGTTTGTCGAAAATGATGTACCCACGGGGCACAGATGGAAAATATCGCCCCGAAACTATCTCGCTAAATAGTTCTGCAATAAAGGCGTTCTTGTCATCTGGTCTCTCACCTTCTCTGAAGGGAAGTGCGCTTTCTCCGAGTTTGCTGTAGATTCCGCCATAGGTCAGCACGCGGTTAAATGTGGACTCGTCAATATTCAACTGACTGCCTTTCGCTCCGCAAGGCGGCCGAGCCCTGAAAGCTCGGTACATTTTTGAAGTGTCCCATTCGCGGAATCAAAACGTTGCTTGGTCGAGTTTTGCCAGGACGATTCTAGTACAACGTCGTCGCTCGATTGCTGAAGGACAAGATCCAAGAGAATGTCTCTTTCAAAGTGGCTTGAGACGAGGTCTTACCCGGATTACGGCTAAAGAACCAGAACGAATCTAGGCATTCAACCGTTTGCTGCACCACTTTCGAACACCGTCGAAGACTATTCGACCCTCGCCGCCGCTGCTCTTGCTGCGGCAGTCGAACCCATGACAGAGCGGCGCCAACTCGTTCACTACTTCGAATTGCCCCTCACAGCGACCTGGCAATTGTGTGAAACTGGTACTGTTCCAACAACGGCATGTTCCGTCTCGACAAATTGATCCCCCATTCCGGTTTGCTTTTCAAGCCCTCCCCGTAGTCGTTGCCCACGAACAGCTTGTTCGGCTCGAGCCAAACTTCTGACGGGACGAGATACAGGTCTGGCTCCCGGTTCTCGGCAAAGGGCACGAGTGCAGCCAGCAGATTTGGACCAGGCTCGAAATTTGTCTTTGGAAAGAAGATGTATACGGGCGAGCGCACCGATTTCACCTGCACATCGTAGTGATTGCCTTTGTCGGTCCTGACCACCAGGTCGATGCCCCGATCGTCGACCTCCGATCCGAACACGCTCATTCCCAGCAGCGTGAACTCCATCTTGACCACGTATTCTGCGTAGCGGCCAACCTGCAGGTGATTCAATCGGCTCCAGGCAAAGCGAGAAGTTGGTTCTGAACTCTGACCTGGCGGCGTTGACGAAGAGGTCTGGTCGGTCATTGGTGGTTTGTTCCCCAGTCTGGTCGCTCCGTAATCACAAGATTGCGCCTGCGAGCCCTCGTAGAAACCCACCCTGGATTCATTCGCACGTATCGTACCCGGTCGAAAGTCGAGATTGCTGCCAACACTGATTTTCAGCGCCAATGCCGATTTCGTCGAAGATGGACCCATTGGGATACTGCCAGGCCCACGCGCTCGAGAGGCACTGGGCCTGCACCTCAATCGCCAGGACCGGTCTCCCCGGTTCATTGCTACGCTCCCCTACGGATTAGGGATGATGGGCAGGATTGCGTGCGATGGTCTGGCCTCGTCGAGCCAGACGGTGTTCTGGGCGGGAATCGAGTGGGTGTGCTGGCCCATTGGCTCGCCGGTGTTCGGGTTGAGATCGAAGCGTGGAAAGTTGCTGCTGGAGATATCGATGCGAATACGATGCCCGGGCATGAAGCGGTTGCTGGTGGGAGGCAGAACGATCTGGACGCGGTAGACCTCGCCCGGCTCCATGAAGACCTCCCGTTCCCAGCTCTCCCGAAAGCGGCAGCGGATGATGGAGTCGACCAGGTTCATCTGGTAGCCCTCGGGATAGTCGGGATTCGGTGGGTAGACATCGAGCAGTTTGGCGGTGAAGTCGGTATCGACAGCTGAGGAGGAGGTCCAGAGATTGACGATCACCTGACCGGTCACCTCGACCGGTGCTTCGAGCGGGTCGGTCTGAAAAACGAGGACGTCTGGACGATGGGCCAGTAGCGGATATGGTGGCCGTGCGCCGACGATTCCTTCCGCTTCTCGCTGGTGAGTAGCACCGGGATTGACGATGCTGCGCATGCGGGCTCGCCAGGGGACGATCTTCTGGTAGGCCTCCTCGACCTGATCGCCGACCGAGACCAGCTCGAAGAAACCAGTGACCGCCGCGGAAATGGTCGGCACCGGGTGCGCGGGGTCGAAAGTGAAGCTACGAGGGAGCTCGCCGGATTCTGGCGATTCACTCGATAGGCTACCGTTTGATCGTAGATACATGGTGGTGGACAGGGCTCGGGAGAGTGGCCACTCAGACTCGGAACGCCATTCCCCGCCATGAAACATCTTGCCAGCGATCGTTTTGCGTCCGTCGCCGCCTCCCATTACGAAGATGTGCACTGGCGGATCGCTCTCGACGGCATTCTCGATACCGAGAAGCCAGCGATCAAACCAGCGTAGCCGAAGGGCATTGTAGGCGGGGGTGCCCATTAGCGCATCGGCTCCGAAGTCGACATCGGCTGACCACGTGACGTTCTGGCGCATCGTTTCATGCGTCCATGGCCCCAGAATCAGCCGTTGAGGCTGCGTGTTCCTGGCCGCCATTGCGCTAAAGTGGCCGGCAGCAGCAACGGAATATGGGTCGTACCAGCCACTGCTGAAGGTCCCGGCGACGTCGGCATGGCGGTCGAAGTAGCGCTGATAGTCGTTGAAGTCTGCGCCCCACCATTCGTCGTAGGCGCCGCGAGTGTAGTAGTTGAAGAGTGTTTGCTCGAGACCGGGCACTCTACTGAGTGGAGTCAGCCCACGCTTGAACGGGGTCAGCCAGACCCAGTCGCGGAGGCGGGCCATTTCATCTTCGAACGCCTGTTTGGCGACCGGGTCACCCTGGAGCTCCTGTGCTTCGAAGGCATGCAGGAACTGGGCGCCGAACATGTGGAGCTGCATCGCTCCACCTTCGCGGATGTGATGAGCGTAGTTGTTGATCGGCCCGACATCGGGCCAGATCGCCGCAAGATGGGGCGGGTTTTCGAGCGCGGCAGTTGTCTGGGTCATGGCGCCGTGGGACGACCCGACCATGCCGACCTTGCCGTTCGACCAGGTCTGGGCAGCGACCCATTCGATGGTGTCGTAGCCATCTTTGCCATCGAGCGGATTGGCGACGTGAAAGTACTGGCCGGTACCTTCCGACTTGTACCTGCCGCGGAGGTCCTGGACCACCACCGCATAGCCGCGGGGTGTGAAGAAGTTCGCGACCGGTTCCACCCAGAGCCAGATGTTCGTTTTGTCGTAGGAGGTGCGAGCCAGAATGGTTGGCAGAGGTCCAGCAATGGGTTCGCCATCGAGTGCCGGCCGGTAGATGTCGGCGGCGAGCCGGACTCCGTCGCGCATCGGGATCATCACGTCTTTGGCGATGACGATGCCGTACTCGGCGGGACGGGTTTCGGGGATCAGCATGAGCGCGCACTCCGGACTGGCGAGGCCAACGATTCGTTGGCGTCATTTTCGCGCGATCTGGATGGGCGCGTTTCGCGGAGTTTGAACTACCACTACGCTGAAAATCGCGAGCGTGAGCGGCAGATTCAGTCTCGTTTCTTGCCCCTCAGGGTGCCGAGGAAAGGCGATCCGGCTCCCAGCAGGAAGGGA
>JBGTJM010000502.1:0-3386 GCA_041745115.1 Thermomicrobiales bacterium | reverse complement strand
CTTTTGTGGCGTTGGTGGCGCGACCGTTGCCCTTACGTCGGTTGCGGAGTTCATGCACAAAGAGGGTATTGGGCGAGGGATGGGGGCGCTCATTGTGCTCGGCGCCCTCATCGGTTCTGTGGCGTTTACCGGCAGCATGGTCGCATTTGGCAAGCTGCAGGAGCTGATCTCAGGGAGACCTGTCACATTCCCGAACCAGAAGATGATCAACGCAATCCTTTTCGGGGCGATCGCCGTGCTGGGTGCCGCGATTATCCTCTTGCAGGACGGCTCTACGGCGAAGCTGTTTGTCTGGGTCCTCTTTGTCGCTTCGCTGATTCTGGGTGCTGCCCTGGTACTACCCATTGGCGGGGCCGATATGCCAGTGGTGATCGCGATCCTCAATTCGCTGACAGGAGTGGCGGCCGCACTCGCTGGCCTGATTCTCGACAATATGGCAATGGTGATCGCCGGAGCGCTGGTGGGGGCTTCAGGCGCCTATCTCACGTTGCTGATGGCCAAGGCCATGAATCGCTCCGTGGCGAACATTCTGTTCGGGGCATTTGGCGGCGGAGGTGAGGTCGCCAGTTCTGGTGAAGGTGGAGAGCAGAAGCCGGTCAAGGAGGCGTCAGTCGAAGACGCCGCTGTGGCTCTTGCCTATGCCCAGAGTGTGATTGTGGTGCCCGGATATGGTCTGGCGGTCGCCCAGGCGCAGCACGCGGTGCGAGAGCTTGCAGATGTGCTCGAGGAGCGAGGGGTCAGTGTCCGGTATGCCATCCATCCGGTCGCCGGTCGCATGCCTGGCCATATGAACGTCCTGCTGGCTGAAGCGAATGTGTCGTACGACCAGCTCTTCGATATGGAACAGATCAACGACGAGTTCGCCAAGACGGACGTAGCGCTTGTGATTGGCGCCAATGACGTGACCAATCCTGCGGCCAGAACAGACAAGTCAAGTCCGATCTACGGAATGCCGATCCTGAACGTCGATCACGCTCAGCAGATCTTCGTCCTTAAGCGGAGCATGAGCTCCGGGTTTGCAGGAATTGAGAATGAGCTTTTCCACGATCCCAAGACATCGATGGTGTTCGGTGACGCGAAGAAGTCACTGACCGAGATGCTGACCGCGGTGAAAGCCAACTAACGAGTTAGCCGATCATCTCACGCAAACCGGTCTTGCGCGTTCAACGGGCAGGGCCGGTTTTTCGATACCAAGTGAATTAGGAGGGAAGCGTGATATGGACCAGCCGACCTTTCTCGCGAACGTTGAGGCATCATGGGAGCAGCTCCTGTCATCAATCGAAAACGTGCCTCCCGTGATCCGCGAAGTTCCGCCTAATCCGTCAGAGGCCTGGAGCGTCAAAGATGTACTCGCTCACATCTCGTTCTGGGACGATGTGGCAATTCACAAGCTGCAGGGAACTGCCAGGCCGTATGCCGATCAGGATGTGGATGCAGCAAATGATATCGAGTTCCGGCGCTCCAGAGACAGAACCTGGGACGATGTTTGGGCGGAATTCAACACAAAGCATAGTGAACTGCTAGAGGCTCTGAACGCCCCAATTGCTGTCGAACTGAATGAGATCAGCGAAGATACATGGGAGCACTACGACGAACACCGACAATGGCTGGACGCATGGCTGGAGCCGATGATTCGATAGCAGCGATGCTCTGGCCGGCGCCGGCAGCGCATGCTGGCCGGGCGTGAGTGTTCGATTGGATAGGGCTGACCTATGAGTGCGAGAGCGTTGGGGCTTAGCCTGCTGCTTCTGGCAGTCGTCTTCGGCCAGTCCGGTTTTGTCGCGCATGCGAGTGCCGCCGTTGCCGAGTTGGATCAACGCGGACCGTTGTATGCGGTCTACGTATTGCCAGACGATGGTCGTCAGCCGTTCATCGACGAAATCGACGCTGCAAACTCAAGCATCGAGCTGTATCTCTACCTGTTGAGCGATCAGCCGACAATCGACGCACTGATGCGCGCGCATGTGCGGGGTATCCGGGTTCGAGTGATGCTCGAGCCCGTTCCGTTCGGCGGCGCAAGAACTGAGCTGGAAACGTTCAACACCCTCAGCTCGCACGGTGTCGACGTGCGGTGGAGTCCAAACCACTTTCGGTTCACACACGTGAAGATGGCGATATTCGATGACTCGGTCGCGCTGATCATGAATCAGAACGTCACGGAGTCGGCGTTCAGTTCCAATCGAGACTTCGCGATTCTGACTGATGATCGCGAGATAGTCGCGTCGGTGCAAGAGATCTTTGAAGCGGATTGGTTCGGAAACGAACCGATTGACACGACATCGCCGGCTGGCCCGCTGGTGGTCAGCCCGCATAACAGCCGAACTGCGCTCCTCTCTTTGATAGAGAGCGCTACCCTGTCACTCGATCTCTACGCTGAGTTCATCACCGACCCGGAAATCATCGACTCGCTGATCGCCGCGGCCCAGCGCGGCGTGCAGGTTCGTCTGGTCATGTCCGAAACGTCGGGCGAGTCACTCGCGAGTGAGGAACCTGGCACCCTTGCCAGACATGGCGTGCTGGTGCGCATCGTGAACACTCCATACATCCATGCCAAAGCGATCCTTGCTGACGGGCGCGACCTCTTTGTCGGATCGCAGAACTTCACGTCGAACTCTCTTGATAACAATCGTGAAATGGGGCTGATCGTCAACGACGCCGCAGCAATAGCACGAGTCAGCCGGGCGTTCGAAATCGATTTTGCCAACGGCGCGCTCCTCGTTCTCTGAACAATCGTTGGCAGGCAATTCAGACGGTCTGAACGAGAGCGAACCGTTCTCAGGATGCCTGCGATCACTTCGAGGCAATTGAACCCGCAACAGAATCGAACGTGGAACACGATCTGTGATTTCAGCTATTGACAAGAGGTCACTGTACGGCTATAGTGTACGTACAGAGTCCCGAGGGGCTGGCTGTTTCTGGAACTGGGGATCGTCAATCGACTGTACGGCGATTCTCGCGGATTCAACATCGCAATGGTTGCGGGGCCAGAGCGATACGTTGCACCGCCATCGAAGTACCAGGCACAAGCGGTTCGTCGGGACCTTGTCTTTCTCCAACAAGTACAAGTAACGGTATCGTGCAGTGTTGACCTGAGTATGAAAACGCACCAGCACGTTGCGCCGGGGCTCTGCCCTCAGAACCTGGTAGCGCATAGGGGATGCCCAGGGTAGTCCATTTCGGTTCGCCGCTTCCTTTATAGAGTCGCACCAATTCGCACCGATTCGCGCCCATAGTTCACGCACGGCTCACGCCACGCACTCCACCACCTTCAGCCGAGTCCGTTCCTCTTCATCGGGATAGACCAGCGTCAATTGCAGCTCGTAGACGTGATCACGCTCCAGGCCCAGCGCCTCAGCGTCGATCTTTACCGTTGCAATATCAGTCCC
>JBGTJM010000501.1:0-2760 GCA_041745115.1 Thermomicrobiales bacterium | reverse complement strand
AGCTCATCCCGCCGCGGCGTATAGATTCGCCCCATATCGATAAAGTGGCGGGAGTGCTCTTCCTCCCAAAACGGCAATGACGGCTGTTCGCTCAAAATGCCCTCTCGATTTCGATAGCGCCCCGGCCCCTCCAACTCGGCTCAGCCGACTGTGGGCCGCTCCGACAATGGTATCTGGTGCAGCACGAATTGGCCCGTTTCGAATCGGCGACGGGACAGTGCGACTGATTCAGCTTCTGATTCAGGAAGTCGCTATGCCGGCAAAAGATTCTGATTCCGATGAAAGAGATTGTCCGGATCGTACTGGCGCTTCACCTGGCGCAGTCGCTGATGCGTCGCCCCAGCATAGGCATCGCTGACACGGGACGAATCATCACCCACACCAAGGTAATTCACGTACACGCCGCTTGAGAACGATTGCATGGCGTCGAAGAACGAGCGGGCCCAGGCGATATTGACGTCGGAGTCCGCAGGATCGAGCCATCGCGTGATGATCGCAAGATTGAACGCCGCATCTCGATGCGGAAACGCTGTTGCATCGACTGGCACTCTCGCGACAGCCCCTCCCATTGTTTCGAGCAACGTGGCTGACAGCGGTGATGGCGCCTGGTTTGCGTGTTCCACGATGGTCGCAATCGCCTCGTCGGTAAGCTGAGAAAGAAAGTGGGACTTCCAGTAGACATGCATGCCAGGTGGGAATCCTTCGTCGAGGGACGTCTGTTCCACCGTGTAGGGTGTCTGTGCCGTCAGATCGGCCATCGGTGGCCCAAACGTCCGCAGTGGCTCAATCGAGAAGGACGCTTCTGATTCGGTGCCAACATACCAGGGAAGATACGCCACGATTGGCAGACCCTCTGGCGAATGGAGCAGTGCAGCGAAGATACCCAGCTCATCGGGTGCATTCAACGCCACATCGCGAAAGTGCCTGATTGCCGCCAGGGCATTCTCTCTCGGATGCAGAATCATCCCGCCATACAGACCTGGCATTGGATGCAGGCGAAACGTGAACTCGGTGACGACGCCAAAATTACCACCACCACCCTTCAGTGCCCAGAACAGATCAGGATGTGACGTCGAATCAGCCGTGACGACCTCTCCAGTGGCAAGCACCAATTCGGCCGACAGCAGATTGTCACAAGCCAGGCCGTAGAGCCGCATGATCGTGCCGATGCCTCCACCCAGAGTCAGTCCCCCGACTCCTGTGGTCGAGATCACTCCACCCGTTGTGGCGAGACCATGCGCCGTCGTGGCTTCATCGACATCCTTCCACTTTGCGCCACCCTGGACCACGGCCGTGCGTGCTTCCGGATCGACCTGGACTGCATTCATTTCGCTCAGGTCGATGACCAGCCCGCCTTCGGTGGACCCCAACCCGGCAGCGCTGTGACCGCCGCCGCGGATTGCTAGCTCGAGTCCATGTTGACGCCCAAACTCGACGGCAGACTGCACATCCTCGACCGATTTGCATCGGGCAATGGCAGCTGGTCGCAGATCGATCATACCGTTCCAAACAGCTCGAGTGGCGTCATACGCGTCGTGATCGGGAAGGATGACGGTTCCGCCAAGTTTCGAGGTTAGGGGTGTCCAGTCGGAAACGGACGGGAGAACAGTCGACATCTGGAAAACCTCCTGCGTGACATACATCGAAGGGCTTCACCCAGCTATGATTGGTGCTCATTCTCGATGGTATCAAAAAAGTTCATCGCCGAATACTCATCGCATCTCGAAGTCCACGACAATGGAGCGGGGCCATATGAGATCCCGCTTTGAGTTGGACGGTTCGTCACTAGGAATTGACATCGGACCACTTCATTTCTGGGCAGGAGGGTAACCACCTGCCCTGCCAATCGAGACCCCGAAAGGCGGTCACTCTGCGATACAAACTCGCGCCATTTTCCGTGCTGCAGCGCCGCTGACGGATGCGTTTGTTGCGATGCTGGCGGAATTGCGTGTGGTCGTATGCCAGGAGCGAACGTGGACTCGACTGGCTCGCTTGTCGCCGAGGTGTGAGTTGAGTCTCGGACGTCACTTCATGAGACAAATGCTGCTCACTACACCCAAAAACAATACTTCGCTAGGGGCCATACACATCTGGACCCATCCACGATCGTTGACGTCACCCGCTCTCCTGACTCCGTGCAGCATCGGCACCTTACGGCCATCCTCCAAAGCGAGAAGAGAGACAACGTCAAAAAAACGGGCTTGCGAATGCAGGCCCGTTGTCAAAGCAAGTTGCGTTGGTTAATCGACTGGCTATTCGACGCTCACTGGCACGTGATACACGGCGTTCATCTGGTATCCGAGCCTGTTCCACGGAACGCTATCCGGTTGCGTGAGCCCTCGCTCGTCGGTTGCCCTGGACATCAGCACCATTTCGCCAGACGGTGCATCCCATGAGAATTCGAATCGCACCCACGATCGAGGTCCTGCTTCCAGTGTGATCGTTGCTTCCGACCAGGTTTCCCCACCGTCCGTACTGACCTCAACCAACTCGATTCCACCATACCCCGACCACGCATAACCTGCGATGGTCTGATCACCAGCGGAAACCGACGCACCAGGGATCGGCGAGTTAATGGCAGACTTGACCGGCATCTGCTGGACCGGCCTGAGCACAGCACCGTTCTCATCAATCACCACATAGCTCTCGACGTTGAATGTGCCCTGGAATGGCCGATCGATGATCTCCAGTCCCACGACCCACTTCGTCGAAGCGATTCCGCCCCAACCGGGAACCAGGAGTCGCACAGGACCTCCATGT
>JBGTJM010000500.1:0-5811 GCA_041745115.1 Thermomicrobiales bacterium | reverse complement strand
GCCCTTCGGATTGAGCGCTGCAATGCGTTCCCAGGGTGCATCGAAGGGCACCAGCTCGCTGTACACGCCGGCTTCACGAACGCGCCTCGTTATCAGCTGGCTGTACTGCGACCCGAAATCGAGCACGACGACCGACTCTGCAACGTCAAGGATTTCGGCGATCGTTGCCGTTTCCTCTTCGAGCTCATGCTCGGCAAGCAGGGTGGTTGATCCAGTGTCGTTGTCAGGAGAGGGCAAGTGTATTTGAGTCAATGGATGTACTTTCGATGAAGGTTGCCGGTAGCGTCCGCCGCCCGACGGACGTGTACGAGTCCCGTCCGATCTACTGGTCGAGGAGCTCCAGAACTGGCGCCAGCGCCTCGATTCCGGCCACACCCTGGACCATTGGCGTGACCTGAACGTGATCGATGCCCGCCTCCGCAAACGCGCGCAGGTGATCGGCGAGCTCTTCGGTAGTGCCGGTCATCGGAATCGATCCAGGCGCCATCCCTGTGCCGCGCACGTCGGGATCGCGCTGGTCGATCGCGATACCGATGGTGCGGACCAGCGTCGATGGATCGCGCCCGATCTTCTCGCAGGCTTCGTCGACGGCCTGTCGGAGCGGGGTCACCTCGTCAACATGACTGCGACCATGCAACAGCCAGCCGTTCCACTGATCGGCGTACCTGGCGACCATCCCCAGCATACGGGGACGCGAGGCCAATGCGCCGATCAGTATCGGTGGTCCCGCGGGCCGGGGCCCGCGCGGCCGAAGCTCGCAATCCTTCAGCGTATAGAACTGGCCTTCGTGATCGATATGGCCATCCCGCAGCAACGTGCGGATGATATGGACGGCTTCTTCGAATCTGGCGAAGCGGTTTTCGAAGGAGTATCCGAACGCTTCGTACTCCGGCTCGTGCCAGCCAGCACCAAGGCCCAGAATAAGCCGACCGCCGCTGATCTCGTCGACGGTATCCGCCATTTTGGCCATCAGCCCCGGATTGCGAAAGCCCGCACAGACAACGAGCGTCCCGAGCTCCATGCGGTTCGTCGAAGCAGCGAGTGCTGAGAGCAGCGACCAGCACTCCCACGGACCGTGTGGCGGCTGATCGGGGTTCTTGAAAATCAGATGGTCCGGAATCCAGAACGAATCGAACCCCAACGATTCGGCTCGTTGAGCCATCTCCTGCAGATCGCGCCACTTCAGCGCGCCATCCCGCATCCCACCGGCCATCGCCGTAATGAAAATCCCGACCTTGAGGGGTCTCCCCATCCTGATTGCTCCCTCGATGTTTTGTCAACGCTTGGTGACACCAATTGCTCGAAAACTGACGCGAATCGCCTGCTGCCATTGACAGTAAACCTATCACGCGAGTTCGGCAACCGGGCAGTTCTGGCAGCCACTGTCGCGCGGCCAACAAAGCCGTAGCCAGACGCCGTCTCCGCCGGGCAGGAGACTCAGGGCAAGAGCTCCGGGAGGTTGTCCAGGTCGACCTGGGAAGAGACGACGTACACGGAATCGACCTGGAATCCCGGGCCGATTCGTTCTCCAGTCCGGAAGCTGAATCCGGGGACTATCATGCCCGTCGCCAGATCGTAGACCTGCATTTCGACGGCATAGGTGCCGGCCTGAATATCGAGCGGAATCTCGATCTCCCGCTCCAGCCAGTGCAGGCCATGTCTGATCGGGTCATTGAGCTCGAGCGGCCCATCAGTCTCAGAAACGACGGTTCCGGAGCCATCGACCAGTGACAGGCGGAGACCGTACTGTTCCGAGAGGAGTTGCGTTGCGTGCGGGTCGATACTGTCGAAATAGAGGATCTCTTTGACCACCGAACCGCGCACGGTACCGACGTTTTCACTTTTGCCACCAGCGACGAACCGAGCGATTCCGGCCCAATGGACCATCCCCGCGCCGCCCTGTTCCATATATTGCGGGAGTGGGTCGTCGCGAATGTCATAAAGGCGAGCGTATTCGAGTCCGTTCAGCGTGACTCGCAGGACAGGCTCTCGATCGCCAAGGTACTCCAGGAACGGGTGCCAGACGCCGTTGCGACTGAGCGGCGTGATGTACAGGATGTAGTAGTCGCTGTTAACCCACCGGAACACGCCTGGGGGATCATCAACATATGACGCGAACCGCGCATCTCCATCGAAAAAATAGGACAGTGGTGTGCGCCATGACTCAGTCGAGGCCACGATTCGGTCGCTATCCGGGAGTTCGTTCAGGAAGGCTGCCACCTGATCGAGACCTTCGCCCCAGCCGACCATCATCGACTCGGGTGCCTCGGCGGCGCCGCCCAGAATAGGGCTGTAGTAGCTGAGAAAATACGGTTGGGTGGCACGCACACCGTTCAGCGAAATAGCCAGAGCCAGAATGCTGATAGTCGCCGCAGGAACCCAAAAGGGCAAACCCGAGCGGCGGCCGATCCGCCTGGCGACCGTGAGGAGGCCCCATGCTCCAACCAGCGCGATGAGCGGATAGATGGGCAGCAGATACCGGTCGAACTTTTTTGCCGCCATCGACATCATCACACCGTACAGCCCGACCGCCAGCAGGATGCTGACAATGATTTGGACCTGCGCTGCAGGCAGTCTCCATCGCCGAGCAAACACCAACGCGAACAGGGCGGCAACGAGCGCGACGACGGTTGCCGGGCTGGCGCGCCAGAGAAAGGTAGCTGGGTAGAATCGAAGGCCAGGATCACCTTCGTAGACAAATCCAGCGAAAAAGACGGCCCGCTCGTGACCCTCCAGAGCTGCAGTGCTGGCAAAGTCGAGCATGCCGCGAACGACCGTGCCAGGACTGGCCCAGAGTGCTGGCCAGAGGACGACCATGGTGGCGAGTGTGACGGCCGACCATGCCAGGACCGGTCGAGCAGAGGCCCTAATCGCCGGCCAGATTGTGTGCCTCGAGGCTTTCCAGGACACGTTGTCAAGCACCACCAGCAGCACAAACCACGGCGCCAGGAAACCGAGCTGCGAGCGCGTGAGCACTGCAAGTCCGAACGCAACTCCGGCGCAAACGAGATCGACGGTTCGCCGACCGCGGAATACGTAGACCAGTGCGGCCAGCACCGCCAGAAGCATCGAGATACTGGCGATGCCATCAACATGCAGGAGCCGGGTGATTCCGATGGCGAAGGGCTCCACCGCAATCAGGAGAAATCCCAGCGAGACCTCCCAGAATCCGAGTAGCCGCAGAGCGAGCAGATAGGCTGTGCCGAGCATCAGTGCCATGCCGAGAATGAGCGCCGTGCGGGATGCGACCAGCACGGTTAAAGGGTCGCGACCCTGGAATAGCAGCACTCCTGCAATTCGGTTCTGGCGCTGCGAAATCTGTCCAGATACCTGGTCAGGATAGTCCCGCGCGGCCCAGACATAGCCCAAGGCTCCGAACCACATCACGGTTACGCCGGGATGGGCGAACTGATACGTCGACTTCAGATCGCCGCTCGAAAGAGCCTCATAGAAGTTTGCGGAACGAGCCAGCCAGATCGGTTCGTCAGGAGTTACCAGCCGGTCCAGCTCGTGCAGGCGCGGGCCGAGAAAGACGGCGAGAATAATGACCAGGCCAAGAACTCGCCATGCGATCGGTTTCGACCAGCCGACGTCGTCTGACGGTACGGCCCTGCTATCGCGAAGTGGCGCCGTGACTCGCCCTTGTCGGCGGGATCGTCGGCCAGATCGATCCTGTGGCTCAGCTTGAGCGTGCGTAGCGGAGGGACGTGATTCGACCATCCCAAGACCATAGTCGAAACCCGGTGGCCGTGTGGCTGGTTTCACGGGCTGCGACGGTTAGCCGACTGACCCTAAAAGCCCACGATTCTGTAGATTGAGCCTGCCAAGTCGATGATATAGAGTTCGCCGTTCAAATCCTCAGCGAACGAGCTGATCGTGAGATCGGATGGCATGGGCGCACTGGCATTCCACGAAACACCGTCGTCGGACGTCAGGGCCCAGACATACCCGGTGCCATAGTCTCCACAGAGGTAGGTGCCGGCACGCCCTTCGATCTGTGATCCCCGATAGACATACCCGCCAGTCACCGAAAGGCCCACGTCCCGGCCATACGAGAACACCGGCCATGTGATGTCGGCGGTTTCACAGTCCGGATCGGCGTAGCAGACTGGCCCTTCCGCCAGGTCCCAGCCGAAATTGAATCCACCGACGCCTGCCGGTTGGAAATCGATCTCCTCGTAGGCGTTCTGACCAACATCACCAATCCAGAGGTCACCCGTTTCGCGGTCGAAGCTGAACCGCCATGGATTCCGTAATCCATATGACCAGATCTCGGCACGAGCACCCTCCACCATGACCAGTGGATTGTCCTCTGGAACAACGTACTCGCCGAGAATCCCCTCGGAATCGACATCCAGGCGGAGGATCGAACCAAGCAGCGTACCGGTATTCTGTCCATGCGAGATCGGACCCTGCTGCAATCCACCGTCACCAAGCCCAACGTAGAGATAGCCTTCCGGTCCGAACGCAATCATGCCGCCGTTGTGATTCCGGGCGGGCTGGGCCACTGAGATGATCGTGGTAGCACTCGAGGGATCTGCTCGAAACGGTTCATCGTCAGCAACCTGGTATCGAACAACCTGGGTGTCGCCCGCCTGATCGGTGTAATTGACATAGAACAGTCCATTTGACTCAAAGTCATTGTGCAACGCTAACCCGAGCAGCCCCTGTTCGGTTCCACCCGAAATAAGCTCACTGACATCGAGAAAGGACTCGATGATCAGCTCACCTTGCTCGACGAGGTGGATGTGCCCGATCTGTTCGACCGTCAGAAACGCATCATCTCTTCCTGGAACCTGTGACATGAAGAGCGGTCTTTCCAGGCCCTGAACCAGAAGCTCGAGTGCCAGCTCTCCTTCCTGAGCCTTCATTTCGCGTGGCAACGCGAGGCTACCAGCTCCCGCAGCAGCGAGAGCCATGAGCGTTCGTCTCGAGGTTCGTTTCTCCAGTCGTTGCATGTTTCGTACTGTGCCTTTCATCATTTGCGTTTGCGTTACATCGCGGTCCAGCCACCGTCCACGGGGAGGGCGTGGCCATGCACCATCGCGGCACCTGGACCGGCCAGGAAGACCACCGCAGCAGCGATCTCTTCCGGCGTAGCCAATCTTCCCAGAAGCGTCCGCTTCAGTATGTCGTCCAGGAACTCAGGCTGGGATTCGAACATCGGTCTTGTCAGCGGTGTGTCGACGAATGTCGGGCAGACCGCATTGACCCTGATGTTGTGCGGAGCCCATTCCACTGCCAGCACCCGCGTCAAATTGACCATCCCTGCCTTGCTCGAACAATACGCGGCTCGCTGGTAGTAGCCAACAAGCCCCATGATGCTGGCCATGTTGATGATCGAGCCGCCAGCTGGCTCCTGGTCGCGCATCTGCAGCCCAACTGCCTGAGCCATAAAGAACGCGCCCTTCAGATTTACGTCCAGAACAGCATCCCAGTCTTCTTCGGTCACGTCGAACGCGTCGCGCCGCACATTGACACCCGCGTTGTTGACCAGAAGGTCGATTCGGCCGAAACGGTCGACCGTCGACTGGACACAGTCGCCGATCGAGCCCATATTCGTGACATCGAGCTCGCACGAAGCAGCTTTGCCGCCGGATGCGGCCGCTATTTCCTCGACCGTCTCGTTGGCAAGGTCGATCCGGCTGGGGAGCTCCGTCGCGACGACACGCGCGCCCGCCATGGCAAGTGCAATGCTGCAAGCCTTGCCCAACCCCGATCCAGCTCCTGTCACGATTGCGATCTTGTCGCGCAGCGATCCATCCGTTTGCACCATGTCGTCAATTCTCCGGCGTGAAGTCTCGACCAGCC
>JBGTJM010000499.1:0-2882 GCA_041745115.1 Thermomicrobiales bacterium | reverse complement strand
CGACGCCTTGTGCTTAACAAGGAAGCTGCCGATGGCGAGGTAGTCCAGATTGCCGACCAAGAATGCTCTAACGGCATCGTACGGAGTGCAGACGATTGGTTCTTCGTGCATGTTGAAGCTGGTATTGACTACGCAGGGAATACCCGTGAGCTTTCGATACTCGTCGATGATGCGGTAGTACGAGGCCTCGTTATCGCGATTCACGAGCTGTGGCCGAGCGGTACCATCGACATGAACTACGCCCGGACAGGTTTTCTTCATCCACTCAGTGCAATCGAAGGTAATGGTCATGAAGCGGGCTGCGCGTTCGGCCCCATCGATATCGAGATAGCATTTGTCTGCGAATTCTTCCAACGTCACGGGAGCGAAAGGCATGAACTCGCTGCGCACGAGGCGTTCGTTCAGCCATTCATTGGCGCTTCGGTCGGTAGGTTGATACATGATTGTCCGGTTCCCGAGCGCGCGCGGACCGTACTCCATTCGCCCGTCGAAGCGAGCAACGACCTTACCCTGCGCCAATAGCTGCGCTATGTCTGCTTCGAGGGTGGGTGACCTCCCATAATCCAACTCGTATTGCCTGAGCAGGGGTTCGATTTCCGCATCGGTGTATTCCGCGCCGAGATAAACATCTGCCGGTTGGTAAGTGTTTCCAGAATGGCTGAGGAACTCTTCATTGTCTCGAGCCCAGACCACGTAAGCAGCTCCCACAGCTAGGCCGTCGTCGCCCATGGCGGGATAGATGTACATTTCATCGACTTCGGGAATCTCGTGTAATCGCTGATTGAGTTTCACGTTGGCGACCACACCACCGGCCAGGGCCAGCTTTCCTAGCCCAGTCTGGCGCACCCAATCCCTCACAAAGGGCACGCACACATCTTCCAGAAGTTTCTGCACACTGGCTGCCAGGTCTTCTCGCTTATAATCAGGAGGCAGCTGCTTCTTCAGCTTTCGCAAAGCACTCAGATAAAAACTACGTCCGATATTTTTGATTTGACCTTTTTGATACGCAATGTGCTTGCGCAGTGTGTCGAGGTAAATCGGCTCGCCCAGGGCGGCCAGCCCGGTGACCTTGCCCTCATGCTTGTGCGCCTTGAACCCGCACAAGTGGGTAATGTACGCGTAAAAGTTCCCAATAGAATCATAGGCATCGACCGCGCCAAGTTCTCGCAACTTGCCAGCGCGGCCCTCGTAGACCTTGCAGGACTTGCCATCGCCACCGCCATCGATGGAGATGACGGTGGCGTCCTCGTAGCCGCTCGTATAGTAAGCGGCAGCGACGTGCGCGTCGTGGTGCTCGACGAATTCGATCGGACAAGAGAACCCCCATCTGGACTTCAGCATGCCATGCAGGGCGCGTTTGCGCCGAATTGATGCCGGAAGTCGCAACAGGTAATAGCCTTTCTGAGCGAGTTTGTTCGGGCCGACAATGGAGGCGATGGATGACGCTACGGTCAGTTGCAGTTCCTTGAGGATGCCCCGATCGCCCTGAAACCAGCCATTCCAGGCCTCGGCAGGGTGGCGAAAATGCTCGTCGAAGGTCGCGATGGCGATGCGCTCGATCTGACCCGGCTGGAGCTTCGCGATGCGAAGTACCTCATCGATTGACTCAGCCGGAAAACCGGTGGCCATTTTTTTGCGGATCATACGCTCTTCGTTCACCGCAGCCAGTATCGCGCCGTTCGAGTCAATGACGGCGGCTCCACTGATCACTCCATCGTTGATGCCGAGGATGTAGCGTCGAACAGATTGCATGCGAAGTGGCTCCCGATTGTGAAAAGCTGACTACTCGACCCCGCGAGTACCACTGCAACACGTTACCTTGGTATGTCAGCCCCAATAAGCCGATGTTGTCTGAATTGTGTGAACGAACTAGACCGCAACAATCCGTATAATACATATTATGTTAAATATCGTGGTTAATAGTTCTCTACGTCTCCACACGAACCAGGCTCAACTTATTACATCCCTTCAGGCACGCCGACGCTAGCTGGGCCACAATACAGTGGTAGTTAACTCGATGTAGGTTCGCTCGTTTTGGCGCATGTACGCATAGCCCGGCACTACTTCCGCACGCCCGTTCTACTGAATGCCTTTGCGGAAGGTATCCTGTTGCTCTTGGCTCCGTACGTTGCCAGCGTCCTCCTCACTGGCGATTTCCCGGACCTGGCTGGAAGACTGCTGCCCTCGCTTACTTTTGCCCTGGTTGTGGTTGTGGCAATGCTCTCCATGGGCGTCTACGAGTCGAAGCTCAGGGAAGGCATGGCGGCCATGATGCTCCGTACCGCTGTCGCCGTGTTCCTTCTCGGCGCGATGGCGACGGCGCTCCTCTCTTACGTCGTGCCTGAGGTGGCTATCGGCCGCAGCATGCTCTTGCTCACCTGTGTTTCAGCCTTTGTTCTGCTCGCCCTGTGGCGGACATTGACGGGCTACTTTCTCAATGACGAGACATTCAAGCGCCGGATCGTCGTATTGGGTTCCGGAAAACGCGCGCTCAAGATCGCTTCGCGCATGCGTCGCCGATTGGATAGGCGCAGCTTCGTACTGGTCGGATTCATTGAACCCAATGCGGCAGCAGATGCCGATGAGATCAGTAAGCTGGGCGAAGACGTGATCCGGATAAACCAGCCGATCTCTGAATATTGTCGGGAAAATTCCATCGACGAGATCGTCGTGGCGATGGACGAGCGCCGCCGCAACGGTGGCAGCGGACTACCTCTCGACGAGTTGATGGAGGCGCGTTTTCAGGGTGTCGAGGTTTGCGAGGTCCAGCAGTTCATAGAAAGAGAAGCCGGCAAGGTGGACGTCGACCTCCTGCGGCCCTCGTGGATCGTGTTCTCCGACGGGTTTGTGGTCAGTGCATGGCGCTCCTCGATCAAGCGCAC
>JBGTJM010000498.1:0-6020 GCA_041745115.1 Thermomicrobiales bacterium | reverse complement strand
GTCTCGTCTCCAGCAACCGAATGGATTCCCCTGTAGAGTACCCAGCTCGCAGCGGCCATTGCGAGCGCCGCCATCGACACCTTCGCGATCATCCCGCGCAACGTCGACATCCAGGTGTTGCCAAATCGTTGCCGCGCCATTGTCACCATGATCAGGGTGTGCACAATGAGCTGCAGCGAGTTTGCCAGTACGAGCCCAAGCATCTGGTACCGGTCGAACAGCAGCAGCGCGGCGACGGTATACGCGCCAGCCGCAACGACTCCAATCACAACAGGCAAAACAGTGTTGAGCCTGGCATAGAACGCAAAAATCAACACCTGATCGTACGCCGCCAGAAGGTGGCCGGGCAAATAGGCGAGCAACGCCAGGGTAATCAGCCTCGATGCCTCCCTATCGGTTGCACCATGCTCATAGATCAACCGAACAATCGGAGTCGATAACACCGCCATGCCTGCCACCGCCGGCACGATCAGGACTGTGACGAGCCGGAGTGATCGAGACAGCTGTTCTGAGAACGCCGCAGAATCGCTCGATGCAAAATGCCGAGACAATGATGGCAGCATCGCCAGAGCAACCGCGGCTGCGATCAGCCCCAGAACCAGTTGCACAAGGGCCGTGGCATACCGCATCGCCCCAATGGCGTCCACTTCCGCACTCCAGGCCAGATTGCGGTCGACCACGATCACCACGGATGACACGATCAGTCCGAGAAACACCGGTGCATACAGGCGGAATACCTGTCGCACGTCCGGATCACCCAGTTTCATCGCCAGCCGCGGCATGGTGCCGTTTCGGCGCAAAGCGGCCATCTGAGTCACGAACATTGCCATTGACCCAGCGAGCACCCCGACAGCCATGCTTTTCACCCCGAACCGACTCCCAAGCAGCAGTATCGCTACAACCACACTTCCATTCCGGCAGAGCGCACCGACTGCTGGGCCACCTGGCCTGTCCATGGAATAAAGCCTGGCGGTCAGCACGGTTGCACCTGCAAGAAAGGGCAAGCTGACAAGCAGAATGCGCAGGCAGTCGACCGCAAGCCCGCGAGTGTCGTCGCCGCGCAGACCGGGTTCGTTGGAAAGAGCCGTCATCAACGAAACAAGCTCGGGTGCCAGAACGATCCCGGCGGCCGCCGTGGCGCAGCCAGCGAGGAGCCCGAGCGAGAGCAGCGTGCCGCTGACCTGCTCCGAAGCCAGCGCCGCTCCACTCGACCGAGCCAGCACAATCGCGAATACTGGCACGAGCGCGGCCTGAAGCATGCCGTTCGAAATCAGATCGTAAGTCAGTGTATTGAAGTTGTCGGCAACGGTGAACGCCGCGATGTCATTCCCGGCGCCAAAGTCTCTGGCTGCAAGCTGCTCTCGAATCAATCCAAGCAAACGGCTAACCGCGTTGCCAAGAAAGATCACCGCTGCGGCACCCGCGATGCCAGCTGAAACTGGACCCCGCTTCTCCCAATCATCTGCCGTCGGTTTTGAGCGGGTCACGACTGCTTGAGCCGGCTATCGGAACCTGACATAGACAATCAGAAACGGAAGGAGAGCAAATAAACCGTCCGGCATGACCCGCAGATGCATCTGGCGCTCGACAACCGGTCCAAGTGCGTTCAGATCATCCCATGTGATTCCGAGCCGCTGGGCCAGGACGGCTCGAGACACAAGAAGCCCGATTCCTACGAGGACCCAGCCAACCACCATCAGATCCCGTCCACGCTTCTGTTTCACCAGAGCCGCCATGGTTTCGGCAACACCAAATCCAAGCGCCAGCGAGAGATAGAACCCCCATGCTGGAAAGAACCCCCACACGATTCCAATCAGAACCGCCAGCACCAGGCCCAGCATTGATGCCTTGAGAAGGTAGCCCGTTTCCGTCGCATACGTGGGGAGACCTCGCACCCCTACACAGTCAGGACAACGCAGGCCAACTGGCGACCTTACCGCACACTGTGGGCAAATCGGCTTTCCGCAGCGGGAGCACCGTAGAAGCGTATGCACCTTTGGGTGATAGCTGCATGCGACTTCACCATGCTGCTTAAACCCACTCGATGATTCCACCAGGACTCCAAGTCATAACGGCCATCTCGCCACCGCACATACCACCAATTTTACGCAGATCGCATGGTCGCCCACGTTTTCAGTGAACCGCCCCGCTGCAATATGGCCGTCCAGCAAACAAGAAATGCGAACTTCGCTAGGGCGATCTGCCTGCGCCAGCGCCACGGCTGCCGGGTCAGGCGGAACAACCACTCGAAACCATATCGCTGCCATCGCTCCGGAGCGCGTTGGGAGTGTCCTGACCAGTAGTCGAGCACCCCGCCAATGCCCACCGCAACGCGCACACCAGCTTCTGAAAGCCGATCCAGGTTGCGGTCAGCCCAAACCACCTGACCCGGTGCTCCATAGGCAACAAGTACGACATCCGCTCCGCTGACGGCGATTCGACGAATCGACTCAGCATCGTGCTCCGGTCCAGGACTACCTCCGGACCATCCCCCTGCAATCCTGGCCGACGGAAATGCCCGCTGCAGCGATCTTGAAGCTGCGACTGAGTCCATGCCACCAAGGAGAAACACCCCGCCACCCACTTGCAATCCTGACCGTTCGGCCAGATATTCTGTCAGATCGGCGCCCGACAATCGTTCGGCGCGGTCGTCTGACGCCAGAATCTTCGAGGCTATGAGCGTGCCGATTCCGTCACACGTCACAATGTCGGCACGATCGAGCGACGCAAGAAACTCCGGATTCGACCGGGCTTCCATCACGTACTCCGGGTTGGAAGTAGCGACGTGTAGGCATTGTGCTGACGATTCAGAGAGTCGCCTGTCGACCGTTGCCAGTATTTCAGCGCGAGGTGCAATGTCCAGTGGTGAGCCCAACAACCGGATGCGGGTCACCGTCATGCTACCGGAATCCCCGACCGCCGCCGCCTGAGCCGCCGCCGCCAAATCCTCCGCCTCCGCTGAATCCACCCCCTCCGCCGCCAAATCCGCCGCCCCCACCGCCGCCGGAGCCACTGAACCCCTTGAACGCCTCCCCAGCGCTTTGGAGCAGGTCGAACAGACCGTCACTCGATCGAGAAAGCGACCGACCGGCGGAGTCACTCGCATCCTGAAGGTCTGGCAAATCTGGAAAACCTGAGTCGCCCGGCCTCTGGTTGCGTTCGCCGGAAGAATCGCTCCAGGTTTTTCCACGACTCCCTGAATCGCGTTGCCGATCGCCTGTCCAGATGATGACCGGGCCACGCCCGCGTCCTCGACCAGACCCACCAGGCACTCCTGGCATTCCCTGACCGTAATCGTCACCGAGCCACCCAGGAGCTGGTGCGTTCACTGCAGCGAATTTTTTCACCCAGGAGTTTTCGATTCCAAAAGCGGTCGCGAACGGCAAATACCGATCGAATATGTCGGTGTGCGCTCCCAGCTCTTCGTACATCTCAATATCGTCGAGATACCGCTTGAACGCATTCCACTTCGACGCCGCCTCCGCACCCTTTCGCGTTTTGCGGGGCATATGAGTCGAAACCCAGGTGATGACCAGACTCAACCCAAGCGCGACTGCGACTGCGACCCAGAGCATCCCAGCGCCCGGGTCGAGCCAGTTGTTGATGACCAGGCCGACAACGATGGATACCCCCAGGCTGGTCATTCCTACTGACCGCCATCGACTCCTGGTTGTCTCTGGGCCAACATCGAAGTATCCCCGCTGCACGACCTCATCGTAGAGACGATCCTTGATCACCGATGAGGCTGAGGCGAACCGGTTCTTGACCTGCGAGAACGTCGTGCTCTTGCCTGATTCGAGGTCAATTCCAAAAAAAGCAACCAGGAGTTCTCGTTCGAATGGCCTCAGCCCGTCTGGTATGTCTTGCAGCGTCAGTTGGAAGTCTTTTGATGAAAACAGACCCTGGCCCTTCTTTTCTTCAATACGCAGAACGTTCTGCCGAGCTAGGTCCAGCATGGTGGCGATGAGATCCTGCTCGTTGGCTACCTCATCCAGGAGGACTCCAGCTGCTCCCGGAGCGAGGTCATCCGGAGGCTCAGCGAGAAATGTCGCGGCCGGAGGAACGTATGGATCCCGACCGCGGGCATACCAGAGTCCGTAGATTCCAATGCCCCCTCCTATTGCCCCAAGACCCGCTATGGCCAGGAAGACCAGATTGAGGATGTCCGTGCGTTGCTCACGTACTTGTTCGTCTGCCCTGCGCTGATCGTCACGCTCCTGCCACGATGGAACGGGGGCGTCGGTGACAGGGGGGAACTGCAGCCGTACTGTCAGGTCTTCCCCGGCCTCAAGGGCATTCGTGCTCCAGTTCCAGACGCGATTGTCCGTGACCGTATAGTCGATCACACGTCCTTCTGCCGCGGCGACTGTGTCGTCAGGATCAACTGCTACCGGAAGGGCGATACCAACACTCGCACGTTGAACGGTGGCGATATCTGTGACCTCGCGACTGATCGCTGTCCACCAGATCTGCTGATTCGGTGGCTCCTCGTCCTCATAGACACGAATCGCGCCGAACACGCGGTACTCCAGGAGAAACACTCGAGTTTCGTCGATTGCCGGATCGAAACCCCAGTCAACGTAAATCTCAGATGACGAACGCTCGACCATGAACGTCTCGGGAGCACTCGTGTAGTCACTCCTGGTGACCAACGAATACGGCTCCAGTTGCCCCCCCACCAGCTCCGACACCTGAACCTGATCGACCCCATCGATGCGCGCAAGGGGAATGGTGGCGAAACCGGCACTGAACGGCCCTCCGCTGAACTCGATTTCCTGGTACTCCGAGACCAGAATCACGCCATCCTGCTGCACGTCAAGATGGACGTCGTATCGGAGCCACTCGACTGACCGGCTGGATTGGGCACTGGCAACCGGCAGTCCTGCAACAACGTGTAAGACCACAAATACGACACTCAGTGCCATTACAAGCTGCCTGAGGGACTTCATCGAATCAACATTCCCAGCGCGGATTTGCCAGCATTTCACTCACGCCATGGGTTCACCATGCCACGACGCTATTGTACGTTCCCGCTTTCTGCAAATCTGATACGAGCCGGTTGTGGTAACTTGAAGGCTATGAGCGTCTTGCCCTCAACATCAGCGTCCATTTCTCGAATCGACTCGGTGATGGACCAGATGGCCGACCACGGGTATCGAACGACTGTCCCGCGACGGCAGGTCGTCGAAGCCGTGCTCAGGCAGTCACGTCCCTTCACTGCCGAGCAGCTCGTCGCCGCGCTGCCGGGCATTGGCCGGGCGACGGTCTACCGAACGCTGGAGATTCTCTCCGGAATAGAGCTCGTCCACCGTATTCTGAATCCGGGCGGATTTCCGCTTTATGTCGTTGGTCAGCCCGGTCATCGCCACCACCTGGTATGCACGGGTTGCGGCCAGGTCATTGAGTTCACCGGCTGCCCGATCGACGACCTGGTCGCTGTCCTCACTCGCGACACAGGCTTCGCGATCTCCAGCCATCACCTCGAGATCACAGGCCTCTGCCCATCCTGCCAGCAACGCTAAGCGCGCAATCCAATTGACACAATGTATCACCAGTCCGTATGATTCGGGCGCTTCTGTTAGTCGCGAAACTGGAGCCTCTGAAATCGCTGAACGTGCTCTCAGGAGTCAGACTGCGCATTTCGTACCCGCGCTATGATTTCAGGCCCGTTCCCGCCACCGGACGTCCCTGGAGATATGAAAATGGCGGAACCTCAACGAAGCCAGCGGCTGGCTACCGAGCATCTTTCGGTGCACTTTGGCGATCGGTCAGCGCTTGACGACGTCACGCTGGCGTTTGGACCGAGCGAGGTCGTTAGCCTCGTTGGCCCAAATGGCGGTGGCAAGAGCACACTGCTGAAGTGCCTCGCCGGCATTCTTCAGCCCTCTCATGGATTGGTCATATTCAACGGCCAGCCCGTTTCAGGGCCGGATCCCTGCGTCATCTACGTTCCCCAGCGGACGCTCGTCGACTGGACGTTCCCCATCAGTGTGCTCGATGTCGTCCTGATGGCCCGGATG
>JBGTJM010000497.1:0-5654 GCA_041745115.1 Thermomicrobiales bacterium | reverse complement strand
TCTGCTTCGCTCAGCGCGCGCCTTCGCCGTCGATCGGGTTCACCGCGAAGATCACTGGTTCTCCGCGGCAAGGTGAAGGCCTCGACTGGCCAATTCTTCCTTGATGATCCGCACGGCTTTTGGGCCAACGCCATGAATGGCGAGCAACTCCTTTTCTGAAAGGGTTGCCACCTGCTCGAACGTGGTGATGTTCAGCGCGGTGAGGGCGGCGTTAGCCGGCCGTCCCATGGCCTTGGGAAACTCAGCTGAAAACGCTTCAGGGGGAAGATCTCTGGTACTCATCTCCAGAATGTAGCACGCCAGTCGAGCGCGAATCCATCGCGAACCGTCTCATCCTCACCATGTCCGCCGGGCCCATCGTCCAACATCGCGCCGGCCATCAAGGCACATTTCACGATAGCGTCCTCCCGACCTGGCAAACAGACGAGCTGCCCGTCAACCTTTCACCGCGCCCACGGCTAGACCACTGACGATCCAGCGCTGCAGCATGAAGAAGAGCACAACGACCGGCAGAGTGATCAGAATCGCCATCGCTGCAAACTCAGACCATGGCGTATTCGACGAGTACTGCCCAACCATCGAGTTCAGGCCCATCGCCAGCGTAAACCGGCTCGGATCGGTGAGGAACGTCCAGGCCAGCACGAACTCGGTCCACGCTGCCATGAAGCCAAAGAGCACCGTGATCGCAATGGCTGGCATGATCAGCGGCAGCACCACATTCACAAACGCCTGATGCGGGGTCGCACCATCCACCATCGCCGCTTCTTCCAGATCGCGGGGCAGGGTATCGATGTATCCCCGCAGATTCCAGATCGCAAACGGCATCGCCCCACTGGTGTACGCAATGCCCACACCGAGCAATGTTGTCCGCACGTTTTCGTCCATGAACGGAATCGAAATCCGGTTCAGCAGAACGAAAAGCGGTGCCAAGGTGGCGACTGACGGCAGCATCAGCACCGCGATGAACATAAAGAGTCCCCATTTCCGTCCCGGAAATCGGAACCGTGCAAACGCGTAGGCGGCTGAGACACCAAAGATCACGACGAGCACACTGACGCTAACGGCCACAATCAGACTGTTTCTCAGCATCGTCGAGAACATCACATTGTTCGCGTGCGGTTCGGTCAGCACACGCTTGAATGCGTCGAGTGAGGCGCCCGGCGGAATAAGATTGAGTGTCGTCGGCCTGCTGATATTGCGAGGGTCGATCGCCATCGAGACGATCCAGACAACCGGAAAGAGCACGATTGCCAGAACGACCAGCAGAACGAGATGGGCGGCAATGTTTTCGAGTATTGGGCCCCATCGCCGTGGTCGCGCGTATCCAGTCTCCGCTCCGCTTCGCGCCACGGGTTGTGCAACAGGAACGGCTGCAACCGAGTCAGGCTTAAGCATCCGACCAACCCTCCAGTCCACGCGCCACTCGGTTCTGCGCCAGAGTAATCACGAGCAGAATGAAAAACACCATGATGCTGAACGCTGCAGCCAGGCCATACAG
Source organism: Thermomicrobiales bacterium (assembly GCA_041745115.1). Classification (GTDB taxonomy): domain Bacteria; phylum Chloroflexota; class Chloroflexia; order Thermomicrobiales; family UBA6265; genus JAHBVL01. The sequence continues at coordinate 4,156 of JBGTJM010000497.1, read as the reverse complement.
CCCGTTGGGATTGACCAGTTTGAATGCCTGGGTCACCAGAATCTCGGTGCGCCCGAGTGGCCCACCGTTGCTGATGAAGTAAATGACGTTGAACTGATTGAAGGTCAGGATCGTGCCGTACATAATCGCCGGGACCATCGCGGGCCGAAGCAGGGGAACCGTGATGTTCCAGAACTGCTGCCAGCGAGTTGCCCCGTCTACGTGCGCCGCCTCATAGAGGTCACCTGGAATCGACTGCAGAGCGCCGGTGGCAATAACCATCATGAAGGGCCAGCCCAGCCAGATATTGGCAATGAGCACAGCATAGAACGCCAGCGGCAGGAAACTCAGAAATCCAATCGGCGGAGTCGTCGAACCGAGCCAGTCGATGTTGCTTTTGAGTCCAAGCTCCCCGAGCAGCAGGTTGATTGCACCGAACTGGCGATCGAACATGTTTCGCCAGATAGTGGCGACCACCAGCGGCGGCATCGCCCAGGGAATCACGAACGCCGCCCGGAAAAGCTTGCGTCCTATGATGCCCTGCCGATTCAGGAGAACCGCGACGGCAACACCGATCACCACATGAAAGAAAACGTTGGCAATGGTCCACGTAAAGTTGAATACGAGGATCCGCCAGAAATCGAAGTTGGGCAGGGGCACCTGATTGCGAAGTATGCGCCGGTAGTTGTCGAGACCCACCCAGTCGGCCTGACCAGTGCGCAAGTCTCGCAGCGCGAAGTCGGTAAAACTGAGATAGACCTGATATCCGATCGGATACAGGGTCACAATCGCGAGAATTAGAGCCGCTGGGAAAATGTAGAGAATCGGGAGTTTGTACCTGGCCCACAGGCTCTGGTGACCCGTGCCGAAACCTTCAATGGTTCCGCTCTGCTGCGCCATCTTTCAGCCTCCGGACGCGTTGGTCAGATCGAGTTGATACTATCCCTCGGGATTCTGCCACATTCGCCAGCAGAAAGAGGCCGGTCGACTCTCAAGCGCGACCGGCCCCTGGCAACAATGTTCAGCCTCTCAGCTTGCTATGACATCTGCTCGATAGCGGCATTGATCGTTGCCGCGGTTTCAGCGGCCGCCTCTTCTGGCGTCGCGTCACCGGAAAGCACTTTGGCAATCATGTCATCAGCCGGTGCCCAGACCTGACCCATTTCAGGAATCGTGGGCGTCGGCATCGCTGTTTCCGCCTGCGCAATGAATGCCGCAGCAATCAGATTGTCCCCGACGTTCACTCCAAGGTTCGCTGGCAGGTGACCAGCATTCTCGACAAGCATTCCCGATGCTTCAGGACCGGTGAACCACTCCGCAAATGCGGCGGCAAGCTGAGCCTGTTCTGCATCCGCGTTGTAGTTGATCATGATGCTCTTGACGCCGAGGAATGGAACTGCAGGTGCATCTCCAGCCTCGGAGATCAGTGGAATTGGAGCAACCGCGACATTCTCAGCGCCAAGCGACGCCTGAAAATCGGCAAGCGCCCAAGGACCCTGAATGACCATTCCAGCCCCACCAGTCTGGAACAGCGAGTTGATTCCGGAATCATCGTTCTGCATGAAGTAGCCTGGCTTGCTGTTTGTCTCCTGCAGCCATGTCAGAAACGCCACGGTCTCCGGCGAGTCAAGTGCGGACATGTTGTTTTCATCGAAGAGCTCAGCACCAAATCCCTGCAGGTACCCAGCCGAATGATAGAAGCCAGTCCGGTGGGCTACGCCGTATACTTCCGGATTCTCGGCGGTGATTGCCGCAGCCATCTCGTCCATTTCAGCTGTCGTAGTCGGGGGAACCGGCACAAGCGTCGTGTTGTAGTAGAGCGCCACCGATTCGAAGCTTTCCGGTAGACCATACAGCTGACCTTCCACAGTCAACGCATCAAGCGTTGACTGCAGATACGTTTCGAGAATCGCCGGATCGATGAAATCCCCGATTGGCTGGATAATTTCAGCCGTTGCGAATTCGCCAGCCCAGTCAGCTGGTCCGATCAGCAGGTCAGGCCCGCCACCAGTGATCGACTCTGTCTGGTACTTATTCTTGAGCTGATCGAACGGAACGGCAAGAACCTCAATGGAAACATCTGGGTAGGCGGCCTCCCAGGCAGGGATGACCATGTTCGTCAGCGTGTCCGCCTCTGCCCCTGACCAGCTATGCCAGAGCGACAGGCTTCCCGACAGCTCGCCGTTAGCATCCTGAGCGCCTACCGATGCGCTGCCTGCTACAGCGATGACCAGAGCCAGCACCAACGCTGGTATTCGTAACCAAGATCTTGCTCTCATCTTCATTCCTTTCTCGATTCGGGCGCGGATTATTCCGCATATGAAACATACACCAATTCGCGACAAGAATTGCTAATTCGGAGGGCCGATCCTGTAGCTTGCGTGCCACCCGATGGCCAGCGCGTTGGTCGCTCGACGAGATGCCAGATCAGACAGCACCACTATCGAGCAACGCACGACAGGACCCTTCAACTCCGAGACGATCGCCGAAGCGATCGATCCAGGACGCGGCACTGTTTCGCTGATCACGTGCCAATTTCGGAGAGAAGGCAAAAATCAGGTTCAGCTCACTCGGAAGCTGCACACCCAGCTGAAGCTCCGTTGCTCGTTGCACCAGAGCGTCTTCCCATGGATTGGAGTGTTCGGCGACCCCGGGTTGGCGGAGCTGCCACCCCGCGAGACCTGCAAGCTCCGAGGCAATCTGGTCCACCGTCGCATACGCTGCGAACAAGCCGATAGAAGGGATGCGATCGACCACAACCGCGAGGGTCGGCTGCACGGCAAGCGCAAGTTCCGCTGTCAGTCCTTCTCTGTGTCCCGTTATCGCAGCACCCAGCCGGTGCACCGGCGAAACGAGTAGCGACCACAGCCCTAACGTGATGACCGGCCGATCAGATGCCCACGCCAGCAGGCTGCTCACCACCACAATCGCCTTGGCCTCCACAACCTCGATCGGCAATCGAACAGTGGTGAGTCGCGGTGCCCGGTCCCCGAGTTCGCACTCTGCCCATCGCGACCGATTCACCAGCGCAGTGAGCTCCTTTCTTCCAGCTCGCTCACGGGTCTGGAGGTGCTTTGCAGGAACCTGGGAGGAAAGACCAAGAGCCGCAGCTTCGACAAACTTCCGGCCGGTCCTCGGGCCTGAAACCGTGACGATGCCATACGCTTCCAGGTGCAATTCAGGCACACACGATTCAACTGCCTGTTGCACAACAGATTCGGCAGATGTTCCAATGCATATCGATACCGTCTCTTTCACGAGACACTCCAGCGAACCTCATGAAGAAGTCAAACTACGGCAAGAGCCACCGACAAACGATAAGGGGAATCGCGCGATGAACCGAGCTTGCATGCTCCGAATCACCATAGCATTGCTGTTTCTGCTGAGTCTTTCTGGCCCACAGTCCGTCCATATGTCGGCCGCCGATACACCCTCACCACCTGACCAGCCAGTTGCCGGGCCCGGCGGTGCGGATCGGATTTTCGACAGTGTGTCGGCAACGAGATATGGCTCACGTCCAACCGGATACTGGATATTCGAACCCGTGGTCGAATCTGAAGTGGATCGCCAGTCGGCATTTCCGCTCGTGATTTTTTTCCACGGATTCTCCGCCGTCGACCCGCAGACCTATCTCGAATGGATCGAGCACATCGTCACCGGCGGGGCGATCGTAGTTTATCCAGACTACCAAACCCTGAATCCGCTCACCTTACGGCCATCTGAGTATCTCGACAACGCTCTCGAAGGGATTGCGGACGCACTGGAGCGGCTTTCAACGACCGATCACCTCCAGGCCGATCTCACAAACGTTGCGGTCGTGGGTCATTCCGCCGGCGGGGTGCTGGCGTTCAACTATGCAGCGGTGGCTGCAGATGTCGGCTTGCCCGAACCTTCAGTGGTGATGCCAGTACAACCTGGCGGCTGCCGGGGCTGTGATGCGGGTATCTCGTCGCTCGTCGGAATGCCGCTCGGAGAAGCCGCGATGGTCAAACAGGACACCCTTGTATTGGTCATCGTCAGTGAGGATGACTCCATTGTCGGAACCGGGCCAGGAGCGCAGATTTGGACATCACTGGTCGAAGCAGGTCACCCGAACGCGGATCTCATCCTGATCCGGACCGACAGACATGGCGATCCCAATCTGGTCTCGGATCACTTCATGCCGATGACCGGACTC
>JBGTJM010000496.1:0-9307 GCA_041745115.1 Thermomicrobiales bacterium | reverse complement strand
CTTGAATTCAGCATGGGCGATGCGGAACTCCATGGCTGGCTGTAGCGACTGGAACCGGATGCGCCCGCGTCTTGCGTTGCGGCGCTGAGGTCCGCTGGTTCTGTAGACCGAGCGCTGGAAAGCCACGACGCGACGGCGCGCGCAGCGGTCCGGCCTTCGGCTTCTGCTGCCGCAACGTCGACCGATCCGCACATCTCGCCGACTGCCCATACTCCTGGCTGTGATGTCATTAAGCCTGCATCCCGCACCACCATCCAGCAGTCCGATTGCTCGTCGAACTGAAACGCGCACTCGGCCATTCCCACCAGCATATGGTCTGGTTGACTTCCAGCGGCAAACACGATCACATCACAACCATAGGTGCGATGCCCTAGCACGACTCGCTCAACTCCGTTCAAACCCTCAGCCACCATCTGATGGCACGCGATCTCGCTCACGCTCGCAACAACGGTCCCCTGGTGAGTCTCGATAAGGTTCGTTGCGAGGACCGAATCTGACCCTTCTCCAACAACCACAAACCTCTGTCCAGGAAGCAACCGCCACCGTTCGACAAGTCGTCTTAGGCCCCTCAGGGTCATCACTCCCGGCAACGTGTAGCCAGTAAATGGGAAGACCTTGTCCGTAGCCCCGCAGGCCAGGATCACCGCCCGCGTGTTGCAGACAACGGCTTCGTAGCCGCGTGATGCCGCCACGATCCATCCCGGGTAGATTCCCCAGACGGTCGTGTCTTCGTGAATCTGCACGCTTGGCCCGCTCGCGCTAGTCGGAACGAGATCGAACTGCTCGAATCCCACAACGTTCAGCCCAAGCCGATCGGCCTCCGCCGCCGCCGCTGCACCAGCTGGTCCAAGACCTACAATAGCAACCGCTGATTCGTTCACTGTGGCAGCCACACCAACCTCAACCGTCCGTCAAATGCGTCGTCACTCGCATCCCTTCGACGACCTTTGTCATACAGGCCCGCACACCTGGCTGACCGTCGACGGTCACCAGGCAATCTGCACATCGCCCTGAAAAACAGAATCCACCTCTTGGTTGGCCTGACTTGGGCATCATCAGAAACACCCTCATCCCAGCCGCCATCATTGCCACTGCAACAGGCTCACCCACCAGTCCTGCAATCGATCGGCCGTCCACATCGATCTGCACAAACCGATCTTGTGTCATGTGATCTGAGTCCGGATCAAGCCGCCGTGCCCCATGGGGAAACGGCGGCTTCGACTGAGTCATACAATCTCCCTCCAGCACTGCAGCGGATGATCGTATCACGAACGCGGTGCGTCAAACTCCCCGGCTATCAGCGCTTCGCGCACATGCTCGACCGCTCACGCAGCGGAAACCAGCCGGTCAGCTATACTCCCCGGCGGATTTCATCGACGATGCGATCAACGCAGAACCGCATCGTCCAGACGCACCGGCTGCGCACTCCTCGCCCGGGTCAATTCGGGCTCTACGAGACGGGAAGATACCAATGGTCAAGACGTCACCACGCACAAATGGCAGCGCTGCGTCGATCGCATCAGAGCCAACGGCCCCTGCATACCTCGAGTCCCACGCTCGGGATCATGTCTGGATTCACAGCGCCACCTGGGTCGACGTCGCCGAGAGTGATGGCCTTCGGGTATTCGACCGGGGCGAAGGGAGCATCATCTACGACGTTCATGGTCGGGAGTATATCGACGGCATTTCTGGTCTGTGGGTTGTCAACGCTGGCCATGGTCGCCGCGAAATCGGCGAAGCCATGGGCCAGCAGGCCAGCCGGTTGGCGTACGCCTCCGCCATGAGTTTCACCACGGTGCCCGCTGTTCAGCTCGCCGAGATGCTGGCCGAACGCACACCTGGAGATTTGAACAGAGTCTTTTTCTGCTCAGGCGGGTCCGAGGCGGTTGAGTCAGCCATCAAGATCGCCAAGCAGGTACAGGTCATGCGAGGCTTTTCCAAGCGATACAAGATCATTGCCCGCCGTGGCTCATACCATGGCATGACCTACGGCGCCATGAGCCTCACTTCGATGCGAAACGAACAGTACTTCGGACCGTTCATGTATGGCGTGAGTCACGTTTCACACCCTGATCGATTTCGTTCCGACTTCGGAGTCGAGGGCGAACAGGCCGACATCATGGCTGCCAGGGCGGTTGAGCAGGAGATCGAAGCCCAGGGCCCGGAAACGGTCGCCGCGGTCATTGGCGAGCCAATCTCTTCCGCTGCTGGCGTGCACGTGCCTTCACCGGTCTACTGGCAAATGCTGCGAGACATATGCGACAAGCACGGTGCGCTGCTCATTTGTGACGAAGTCATCAATGGATTTGGCCGCACGGGCAAGCTCTTTGCTCAGGAACACTTCGGCATTCAGGCCGACATTATGACGATCGCCAAGGGGCTTTCGTCGGGTTACGCTCCGATTGCCGCTGCCATCGTCAGCGACAAGGTCTTTGAGATCTTCAAGGAGCAGAAGGCCACCGCCATGGGCCACCTGCTGACCTTCGGCGGCCATCCGGTCGCAAGCGCTGCCGCAGTAAAGAATCTCGAGATCTTCGACGATGAGAACCTCGTTGAGCGCGGCGCAGAGACGGGTGCGTATCTCGGTCAACAGCTGAATGAGCTGCGTCGCCATCCGTCGGTCGGAGATGTCCGGGGCGTTGGCATGATCTGGGCACTCGACCTCGTTACAAGCAAGTCGACCAAATCGAAATGGGGCAAGGACGCAGCATTCACCAAGAAGATCAACGAGCTCGTAGTGGACCGAGGCCTCATCACCCGAACCTGGGATGTCATGCACTTCGCGCCCCCACTGGTAATTACACGCGATGAGGTCGACAGGATGGTGGGCATTGCTGATGAGGCACTCACCTTGGCCGAAAACGAGTTCTCATCAGAAATCTCTGACTGAGCTAGCCGGGTCCACAGATCTTCCGCTCGCCGATCGGTCGATCTGGAGTCAGCGATAACGTCACTCGTGGTCGGGATTATCTGTTCCGCCGCTCGCGATAACATGCGGGACAATAGACAGGACGACCATGCCTGGGAATGAATGGCACGGTGGTCTCGACTCCACATGCTCCACAAACCGCCGGATACGAAGCTCTCCTGATCACTTCTGGTCGTTGTCCTCCATTTGATCCACCATAGTGCCCTGGAGCATCAGAATAGTGACTATGAGAGGCGTTCGCATCATGATCCCGTATGAGGTCGGCGTTGCGCTCTGCGCGGCGTCGTTCGCGACAGTCAAGACAGCGAGTCGGCTCCTTGAAACCACGCTCTCGGTAGAACCGCCGCTCTTCTGACCCAAACACGAATGGTTTGCCACATTCAGCGCATTCGGTGACACCGGAGTCCTCGACTGCCGGATGCTCCTGGCCAGGGCTGGACCCTTCCCCGCCGACCACCTGTTCTGATGTTTGATTCTGTTTGTCTCTGGTCATGTCAGATTCCCAAGACCGTCCGAAGCACCTCAACAGTGTCGCAAAGAGCATCCGGTGAGGCAAAGCGCAGCTCGTCATGATCCGGGCTCCCCCACATCACGCCGATGCTCGTGATACCGGCAGCGTGTCCTGCCAGCACATCAGCCGCCGAGTCCCCAACCATCGCCACTGACGATCGGTCGTCGATACTCATGTCGTGAAGTGCAGCCAGAATGGCCTGAGGATCAGGTTTCTGGCGCTCCACATCATCCCCGGCATAGACCAACTCGAAGTAGTCGCGAATCCCAAGCTGCCGGAGTGAAAACAATGCAGTCGTTCTGCTTTTGCCCGTGACAACGGCCATCCGCATCGCTTGAGCATGTGCTGCATCGAGCAGATCTGCGATGCCCGGATAGAGCCCGACTTCCTCGTCATGGTAGCGTTTGTAAACGCCCACGTATCGTTCGATCGCGGCTGCTGCTTCCGACTCAGGTACGAGATTTTTCAGGATAGTTGTGTCCGGCGGGCCGAACCACCCCCGAATCTCCGCAGGGTCTGGAGTCCGGCCAAAAACCGGCTGGAGTGCTGCTCCAAACGCCCGGTAGATCAGAGGAAGAGTGTCCGCAAGCGTACCGTCGAAATCGAACAATACCGTCGTGAAGCCGCTCGCGACTCGCCGGTCAGTCACGCGATGTCAAGTCCTTTGGATTGACCATGTCAGCCAGTCGATTTCGGTGCTCAGGGCTGTCGGCTGCAATCACCTGTAGCATCGCCTCATATCGGATATGATCCTCCAGGTTCCCAGGCATCGCTCGATTGATCGCCCGCTTGATCAAACCCAGCGCAGGTGCCGGTTGGCCAACCAGCCGGGTTGCCAGCGCCGCAGTTGCCGAATACAGATCGGCCCCTGCCACAACAGCGTAAACCAAACCCAGTTCGTGAGCCTGTCTGGCACTGATCCGCTCCCCGAGCATGAAGAGCTCAGTGGCCCTGGCCAGCCCGATCATTTGTGGGAGAAGTGCGGTAATCCCCGATCCTGGAATGAGTCCTATTCCAAGCGGAGCCATGACAAATGAAGCCGTCTCGGAAGCAACCCGGAAGTCGCACGCCAGTGCGATAGCAAGTCCAGCACCAGTCGCAACGCCATTGACACTGGCAATCACCGGTTTCTCGATCGTGCGAATTTCCATGATGATTGGGAGGAATCGGGTCCGGAGCTGCTCACCCACTGCATCTGGGCCAAGCTCTGCTTCTTCTTTGGCCATTTCGAAAACGTCCTGACCGGCCGAGAACGCCTCTCCCGACCCCGTGATGACAATAACCCTGGTCTCAGGATCGCCACCCAGGAACCGCAACCGCGATCGAAACTCCAGAGCGAGCGCAGCATCAAAAGCATTCAAGGCGGTAGTGCGCTTCAACGTGAGTGTGCCCACTCCGCCCGTCCGATCCACTGAGACATATTCTTCCGGTATCGTCAAATCACTCACCCCGAAAGTTCGGACTGCGTTTCTCGACGAACGCGTTCAGACCCTCCTGCGCGTCCTCCGTCGAAAACAGCAGCTCGAACAATCGCCGCTCGTAGTCCAATCCGGTACCCAGTGGCATTTCGAAAGCTGAGAGAACCGCCTCCTTTGCCATCCTCACCGCCAGCTGTGGCAGTGAAGCAACGGTCGCTGCCATCCTCAACGCCTCGGCCAGGCAAAGCTCATCGGGCACGACTCGGGAAACCAGTCCAGCCTGCCTGGCCTCGTAAGCGCCGAGTCGCTTGCCGGTCAGGATGATGTCCATCGCCCTCGCTTTGCCAATGGCTCGCACCAGGCGCTGAGTACCTCCGCCACCGGGGATTAGGCCCAATCCGATCTCAGGCTGGCCAAAGCTCGCGCTCTCACCCGCAACAACGAGATCACACGCCAGTGCCAGTTCGTTCCCTCCACCGAGCGCCGAACCATTCACCGCCACGATGACAGGAAGCTTGACACGCCGGAACCGCTGCCACTCTTCCAGTCTCGGCCGCAAGTGCATTTCGACCACCGACCGACCAGCCATGTCGCTGATATCTGCACCGGCGGAAAAGACAGAATCTCCGCCCCATATGACGATAGTGCGAGTGAATCCGTCCCGATCCAACAGCTCAAGATAATCAACGAGGTCAGTAAACAGATCGGGCGACAGCGCATTCCGCGACTCCGGCCGGTTCAGGCGCAGAATCGCTACGGTCTCCATCCTGGCTTCCAGCAGGTGGTCGGCCGACCCCACGATGGTCCACTTCAGCGTTGACTCAATCATTCCAGGCTTCCAATGACAGCAGGGTGTTACGCTCTCTGCCTCAGGACCGTGCCACTCTGGTAGAGTATGGCCCGGTTTCGCGCTTCCGGGTGAAACGACCAGCCTTCAACCAGGCACATTGGTCGCAATGACAGCCTTTATGACAGATACCCAGACCGGAGACGATGGCTCGGGCCGTTCTTCCAATCGCGTCATCGTTGCTGGACATTACGAAATCGATCTCGACCGACCTCTCGGCACCGGAGGCATGTCAGTGGTCTACCTCGGTCGAGATCTGAAAGCTCGCCGCCTGGTGGCGCTGCGTACCCTTCGGCCCGAATATCGGAACGACCACAATTCGAGAGCACGATTCCGTCAGGAAGCGCGCCGGATGGCGTTCATTCAGCATCCAAATGTTGCGCATGTATTCGACTACCGGGAAACCGACGAAGCGCCCTGGGCGGTCATCGAGTATGTGCCCGGCGACTCCCTCAAAGAGCGTGTCGCTGAGCAGGGCAGACTGAGTGCCGATGTTGTGTCGCTCTATGTTGCCCAGATAGCCGATGCTCTCGCCCAGCTTCACGACCGTGGCCTGGTTCACCTCGACGTCAAGCCCCACAACATCATAGTGACGCGCGACGGCACGCTCAAGCTGATCGATTTCGGACTGGCTCAGCCTGCAAACAGCCCCCAGGAGCTGATCGGCGGGCTGGCCTATGGCACAGCAGCCTATCTGTCGCCTGAGCAGGCCTCTGGCGAGGTTGTTGGACCCGCCAGTGATGTCTATTCACTGGCCTGTGTCGTGTACGAGCTTCTTACTGGCGAGCCGCCGTTTCATCAGTCCGGCATCGAGATGAGCTCCGCCGAAAATGTCAGAGCCCACCTCGAACGGCGGCCAATACCGCCCTCAATGGCCGCGCCAGAAGCCCAACTACCCGGCTGGGTCGATGAGCTCCTCCTGTGGGCGTTGGCGAAAAAACCCGCCGACCGATTCGACGACATTCGGCTGTTTGCCGGGCTATTCCTCGACGGTGCCGAAGGCAGTCTCTCCGCGCAGATGGCCAGATCGATCAGAGCAGAGCACACGGTACCCATCGACACCCGGTTGGTCGAGCCGGAATCGCCTCCGAGTGACCCGGACCTGAACTGGGTCGCTTCGCAGAATGTGCCAGACCGTCGCACAAACCGGTCACGGAGCCGGAGCTCGATCCCGTCCAGACTCTGGCGCATTTCCCTGGCACTAATCATCGCGAACGCCATGCTCGCAGGTGTCCTCTATTTTCAACGCGGCACCGTTCCCGGGCTCTTCGATGGACGTCGTATCTACCGATCTGGCGCCGATGCCGTAGTCCTCGTTGCCGGTCTCAATGTGCGGGACGCGCCAGGATTGCAGGCGAATGAGATCGGCTCACTGCCTTTTGGCGAAACAATTGCGATCGCCGGATCCGGGATCGAAGCGGACGGGGAGATGTGGTGGCCCATTCAGTTCCAGGCTGCCACAGATCAACAGGTCGGTTTCGTTTGGGAAGGAGGGATCGAGCCCGAAATCGAAACAGGCCGGGTCCGCCTCCGGCAACCGCTCAACGATATGGTTGATCGGGGGAAGGACTTCGTAGAACGGAATCTGCCTTGAGTGGATCAGCCCGCAACGCACCCGCCACCAGCCTCTCGACAAGTCCACGGTCCTGCTCCGATAGCGTCGGAATGACACCAAGTGGGTCGGGATCAGCCGCATGGAGAATACCGGCTGCGTCACCGATCGCGATGGCTTCCAGCAGACGGCTGCGCTGAGTTTCCCGCTGCACATCCCGCTCCAGCTCTGCAAAATCGAGCTTGGCGCCAAGATACGGCGCGGCACCATCAAAAGCCGCTCTCGCAACCGGCAGGAGCCTGCCCAATCGGGCGAAGTCCCGGGGCTCCGCCGCTGCCCGCCGAATTGACGCGACGATGCTGAGCCGGTCAACGACATCGCGGATACCCGACCAGTCGAGTTCTGGTGGCAACAATGCCCCAGCAGCTTCGACATCATTCATTGCATCGACAAGCTCACGATCACTCCTCGACGCCATAGCTGCCCGCAGTCGCTCGAGGGCAAGATGTTGATTTGCCAGCCGCTCGAGACGACCGAGCTCTGTCGTCGACACGAGCGAATCCGAACGATCTGGTCGTGCCTCAGAGAGCTCGCGAGCCCTCATCCCATCGCGCTTGCGCAGTGCGCGGCGAACCTCTTCTCTCCACCCCATGCGTGCTCGCGCCGTCTGAATCCGTTCCAACTCGGAGGCGCTGAGATAGCCAGTGGTCGACCAGAGTTCAGGCGTTACCGACCGCAAGATCAGGTGGTCGTCGCCTTGGTCGATTGCTTCATGCAGCGCTGACCACTGAAACGCCAGCAACATTGCACTCTGGATCTCCGACGAGAGTGGCACAGGCAGCACATCTCGAATCACATAGAAATCGGATAGGAGCGTTCGATCACCGTCCGCCAGAGCAGCAGCCAGACGTGCCTCCAACGCATCCGCCTGCCTGACGCGGCGCAGTGCGGTCACAATCCGTGCCGGAATAGCAACGCCTAGCGACCGAGCGGCCTCCACAGTTTGCGAAAGCTGCAACGGATCGCCAGATTCGATCGATTCGTCCAACAACGCCCGAACATGTCGATAAATAGCCGCATTTGCAGGGATCGCCAGATTTGAAGCATCAGGATGACCGGCAATCATCGGCCAAAGATCGACGATGGCACCGGTGTCCCGTAACTCGATCGCTTCTTTCAAAGCCAGCAACGTTGGTTCTGGATCGAAGTCGAGCTCAGTCGTCGGCCCAATTGCCCGGCGGGCCAGTGGTTCTGGTTCCGGTCCAGGCGAGTCCGTCGTGGCAGACGCTGCGCGCGACGGAGCCGGAGCTCGCTGCTGTACCTGCGCCACGGTCGCGATCGCCTCATCGATTGTCGCCGTTTGCTCGACTGGCGCCCTCGCGGACTCGATCAACACCCCGATCAACCCTGCCACCTGACGATCTTCCACCGCTTCAAGCGCTCGAACCAGCTCAGAGTCTCGCGGGTTGGCAAAATCCTTCTGGGAGAAGAGCAGGGTCCCGTCGCGGACCGTTGCCGGCTGCCCAAACTGAGGGCGCAACCCGGGGTTCACGGCCAGCACCCGCAGTGACACGTAGATCGAAAGCGCGGCAAATGCCTCCCGGCTTCTCAGCGGACCACTTTCACCATGAGGATGTCGATAGTGGACAGGGAATCCGTCGTCCAGCGGAGCCGGCATGCCGGGCCACCAGGAGAAGTCGTAGTCAACCAGCACAAGCCCTCGGTCGAGATCGATCAGAATGTTATCGGCGGACAGCGATCCATGGACGAATTGAACCGAGTTCAGCGCCGCAACCGCCCGGTGCCAGCCTTCAGCAAGCGACCGCAATGCATCTCGATTGCCTGCTCGGCATGCATGATCGGCAGCCCGTAGGAGTGTTGGCCCCTGTAGCCATTCCGTCGCAACAATTGGAACGGTGAACGACCGCAGCTCGGCGCTCCGCAGGGCAATTCCTTCAGGAAAATAGGCAAGTCGTTGCACGAGAGGCATCCCGGCATCCATGCCGAGCCGTCTCTGAGTCGTTTCGGATGCCAGCGCCCGATACACAGC
>JBGTJM010000495.1:0-2779 GCA_041745115.1 Thermomicrobiales bacterium | reverse complement strand
GCCGAAAATGTTAGAGCCCACCTCGAACGGCGGCCCATACCGCCCTCCATTGCCGCGCCAGAAGCCCAGATACCCGCCTGGGTCGATGAGCTCCTTCTGTGGGCGTTGGCGAAAAAGCCCGCCGACCGATTCGACGACATTCGGCTGTTTGCCGGGCTATTCCTCGACGGTGCCGAAGGCAGTCTCTCCGCGCAGATGGCCAGGTCGATCAGAGCAGAGCACACCGTACCCATCGACACCCGATTGGTAGAACCAGAATCGCCTCCGAGTGACCCGGACCTGAACTGGGTCGCTTCGCAGAATGTGCCAGACCGTCGCACAATCCGTTCACGGAGCCGGAGCTCGATCCCGGCCAAACTCTGGCGCATTTCCCTGGCACTGATCGTAGCGAATGCCATGCTCGCAGGTGTTCTGTATTTTCAACGCGGCACCATTCCCGGGCTCTTCGATGGACGTCGTGTCTATCGATCGGGCGCCGATGCAGTAGTGCTCGTTGCTGGTCTCAATGTGCGGGACGCGCCAGGGTTGCAGGCGAATGGGATTGGCTCTCTGCCTTTCGGCGAAACAATTGCCATCGCCGGATCCGGGATCGAGGCGGACGGGGAGATGTGGTGGCCCATTCAATTCCAGGCTGCCACAGGTCAACAGGTCGGTTTCGTCTGGGAAGGAGGGATTGAGCCTGAAATCGAAACAGGCCGGGCCCGCCTCCAGCAACCGCTCAACGATATGGTTGATCGGGGGAAGGACTTCGTCGAACGGACTCTGCCTTGAGTGGATCAGCCCGCAAAGCACCCGCTACCAGCCTCTCGACAAGTCCACGGTCCTGCTCCGATAACGTCGGTATGACGCCAAGTGGGTCGGGATCAGCCGCATGCAAAATGCCGGCCGCGTCACCGATCGCGATGGCTTCCAGCAGACGGCTTCGCTGTGTTTCCCGCTGCACATCCCGCTCCAGCTCCGCAAAGTCGAGCTTGGAGCCAAGATACGGAGCGGTTCCTTCAAAAGCCGCTCTGGCAACCGGCAAGAGCCTGCCCAATCGGGCGAAGTCCCGGGGCTCCGCCGCGGCCCGCCGAATTGACGCGACGATGCTGAGCCGATCAACAACATCGCGGATACCCGACCAGTCGAGTTCTGGTGGTAACAATGCCCCGGCAGCTTCGACATCATTCATGGCATCGACAAGCTCGCGATCACTCCTCGACGCCATAGCTGCCCGCAATCGCTCGAGGGCAAGATGTTGATTTGCCAGCCGCTCGAGACGACCGAGCTCGGTCGTCGACACGAGCGAATCCGAACGATCTGGGCGTGCCTCAGAAAGCTCGCGAGCCCTCATCCCATCGCGCTTACGCAGTGCGCGGCGAACCTCTTCTCTCCACCCCATGCGTGCTCGCGCCGCCTGAATCCGTTCCAGCTCGGAAGCGCTGAGATAGCCAGTAGTCGACCAGAGCTCAGGTGTTACCGATCGCAAGATCAGGTGGTCGTCGTCTTTTTCGATTGCCTCGTGCAGCGCTGACCACTGAAACGCCAGCAGCATTGCACTCTCGATCTCAGCAGAGAGCGGCACAGACAGTACATCACGAATCACATAGAAATCGGACAGAAACGTTCGATCGCTGTCCGCCAAAGCAGCAGCCAGGCGTGTCTCCAGCGCATCCTCCTGTCTGGCGCGGCGCAGTGCGGTCACAATCTGCGCTGGAATTGCAACGCCTAGCGACCGAGCGGCCTCCACAGTTTGCGAAAGCTGCGTCGGATCGCCAGAATCGATCGCTTCGTCCAACAATGCCCGGACATGTCGATAAATAGCCGCGTTTGCAGGGATCGCCAGATCTGACGCATCAGGATGACCGGCAACCATCGGCCAGAGATCGACGATGGCACCGGTGTCCCGTAACTCGATCGCTTCTTTCAAAGCCAGCAGCGTTGGTTCTGGATCGAAGTCGAGTTCAAGAGTCGCCCCGATTGCACGTCGGGCAAATGGTTCTGGTTCCGGTCCAGCCGACTCCGTCGTGGGAGATTCTCTGCGCGACCGTGTGGGAGCTCGCTGCTGTACCTGAGCCACGGTCGCAATCGCCTCATCGATCGTCGCCGTCTGCTCGACTGGTGCCCGCGCGGACTCGATCAGCACTCCGATCAAACCTGCAACCTGGCGATCTTCCACCGCTTCGAGTGCTCGAACCAGCTCAGAGTCCCGCGGGCTGGAAAAATCCTTCTGGGAGAAGAGCAAGGTCCCATCGCGGACCGTTGCCGGCTGCCCGAACTGAGGGCGTAGCCCGGGTTTCACGGCCAGCACTCGCAGTGACACGTAGATCACAAGCGCGGCAAACGCCTCCCGGCTTTTCAGCGGACCGCTTTCGCCATGAGGATGTCGATAGTGGACAGGGAATCCGTCGTCCGGCGGAGCCGGCATGCCGGGCCACCAGGAGAAGTCGTAGTCAACCAGCACAAGCCCTCGGTCGAGATCGATCAGAATATTGTCGGCGGACAGCGATCCATGAACGAACTGCACCGAGTTCAGCGCGGCAACCGACCGGTGCCAGCCTTCGGCAAGCGACCGCAATGCATCTCGATTGCCTGCTCGGCATGCATGATCGGCAGCCCGCAGGAGTGTTGGACCCTGTAGCCACTCCGTCGCAACAACTGGAACGGTGAACGACCGCAGCTCGGCGCTCCGCAGGGCAATTCCTTCAGGAAAATAGGCAAGTCGTTGCACGAGAGGCATCCCGGCATCCATGCCGAGCCGTCTCTGAGTCGTTTCGGATGCCAGCGCCCGATACACAGC
>JBGTJM010000494.1:0-14597 GCA_041745115.1 Thermomicrobiales bacterium | reverse complement strand
ATGAATCAGGAATGACCGGATATGCCGTGCTGACCAGGGTGGCACGATCAGTTGAAGTCAGCGTCCTGATCGCGAGCCAGGCACGCGACTTTATCGCCTTTGTGCTGCCGGGATCCTGCAATTCAGTCGATGTGCGCGAGGCCGCAGTTGGCCGAGTTGGTCCATTCGACAATCAGCGCCTGGCGGCCGCGACGCTCGACATCAGGCTGACCCAGCTTCTTTCGCAGGAAACCCATGCAGTTGTCATATTCGCTGCTAACGACGTAACGCTGGCTACGCCGCTGGCCTGTGGCGAGATTGAGGCGGCACCTTGAAATATGAGGTGGCCATTGCCGTTGAAGCCTGAATACTATGCAAATGGTTGTCTGAAGATTGAGATTCCTTGGATCGATGCGCTATCGCGAACGCAGATTCCAGTGTACGCTTCAAAGCACAATCGCTCTTTCGGCCATGTCGCGACCTGGTCCACCGAACAGGTTTGCAGCGGGAGGGACTATGAATTCGAGCTTGCGCCGCGTCATCGTGCTTTCCCTGCTGTTTGCGCTGGCGTTGCCAGTGCTCGGGGTTTCTCCTCCTTCGTCTGTAGCGGCGCAGTCTGAAGCTGACGCCGATCGGTTTGCCAGCTATCTGCAGCTGGGTTTGACCAGTACTCCTGTTGCCGGGCCGTTCAGTGGGGCGATTGCGTTTGATTCGAGCGCCGAGAGCACGTTTACCGCCGGCGTTGATGTATCAGATCAGCTTATACACCTCGATGTGACCGTACCCACAGTTGGGTCGGCCGACACCTGGGCCGTAGCCGTTGCTTTTCGAATGTCTGACAATCTTTTCCACTATCTGCTTTTCTGGTCGGACGGTAGCTGGAGCTTCGCTCCGGCTGGTGGAGGCGGTATCGCGTCGGGCGCCGGGATCACCACAGGATTGCCGGGAACCGTGATGAGTTTCGACATCGCCATCGATGGCCCAACGGCCTACGTCGGTGTCGATGGCCAGTTTGTGACATCACTCGATCTCTCGGCCCAGCTCGGGCCTGGTGACACCGCCATTTCTGCAAACCTCATCGGGACGCCGGCGCTGACCGACGGTCCACTTGCCTTTGACAACTTCACGATCTGGGATCTGGCCTCGATTGATATCGAATCCGACCATTTGGCGGGTGACCAATCGGAGGAAAGCGATGAGCCGGTTCCCACTGAACCAGCCGCTCTCCAGTCAGAAGTGGATGCCGAAACGACGTACAACACGATCATGTTTGGCCTTCTCACGCGTCCGGTCGTTTTTGGCCCGGTCGACGACGCGCTGATTCACGGTGCTGAATCAGTCACCTTTTACCGGACCGATATAACTGTCACAGACTTCGTCGCGCGCGTGGAGTGTATTGCTCCGCAGACAGAGCCCGACGGGTTCTGGGATTGCGGTTTTGTCTTTCGTGACACGCGGTCGCCCGACCATTTCCGGGTTGTGTATGTTTCAGACGGATACTGGTTCCAGAGCATCGGCTCGAACGAGCCGCTCCTGTCAGGAACTGATGCTCCTGCGGCTCGGACACCTGGAGCAAAGGTCACGCTCAACCTGATCGTGATCGGCAATGAAGGATATTTCGGAGTCAATGATCAGTTTGTGTCGAAGCTTGATCTCTCGGACCTGCCTGGGCCGGGCATGATCGACCTGGCGTCGGCGTTTTTCAATGACACCTACATCGAAGGCGGCTCGGTCGACTTCGATGACCTGATCGTCTGGTCTCTTGATGATTCGGCTACCGCACCGATAGCGACCGCCACGGAATCATCGCTCGTACAGCCCAGCCCAACGTCGCAGGAGCCAGTCCCGACGCCGACCGCTACGTCAGACAGCCCGGTTCTGCCAGTCCCGACGGAATCTGCAGCATCAGGAGTTGACGGAACGACCTACGTGAGTCCGACCTACGGGTACTCTCTGAGCTGGAATAACAGCTGGTCGGTCGATGAGGATCGATCTGACGGGATTACGGACTATCTCGGCCTGAGTAGCAGTGCGGTCTTTGCGGACTTGATGGGCGAGCCGTTCGATCCGACAGCCGGTTCATGTTTCGAGCAGGTCGTTGCGTACTATGAGGACAATCCAAACTATACGGAGGTCCAGTTCGCGACTGACTCAGCGAGCACAAGCCCTGAAATGTGGGACGAAACCGGTATCCTGACAATGACGTTCACGAATCCGGAAAGTAGTGTCGCAACCGAGGTCGCGAATTACGCATCGTGCTCCGTTATTCAGGGCGGGGCGGCGACGGTGTCCCTCGAGCAGTTCGTCGCCGTTGTCGATTTTCGCAATCAGGTCGCCCTGATGGATGAGTTGCGTAACGCGTTCGTGCTGAACGCGGGTAGTGTCGCGCTCGAACCTTCTCCAACGATGCCTGCAACCGCGCCCGGTCAGACGCCGGGTCCGGAAACACAGACTACCAGTGCCGCAATCGAGGGAAATACCTACACCAGCCCAGCCTTTGGGTACCAGCTGACCTGGAACGAGTTGTGGAGCGTTGATTTCGAGGATTCAGCTGATGGGATCGATTTTCTCGCTCTCCGCACCGATGCACTGCGCGCAGAGCTCTATGCCTCGACTGGATCGAACACCTCAATGCAGTGTATTGATGATCTGCTCGCCTATTACCAGGAGGATATTCGTTATCCGAGTGCGGAGTTTGTCACCGAATCCGATGGCACGCCTTTAGTGACTGCAGAGGAAGGCTATGTCAACGCGTTGATCTCGTTGACGCGGATCGACGACGATGGTGCTACGACAATGCTTTATTCGGACGCGACATGCCACCGGCTCGACGAATTGGGAGCCGTCGTGATCTTGGAGATTTACGCCACGCCGTCCGATTACCTGTTGCAGCAGGCGGCTATTAGCGAATTGAAAAGTGGATTTGTGCTGAGACCATCAAGCGAAGCAGCGCAACCCGAGATTCCAGCTGAACCAACTGCAAGTAGGGAGACACCGGAGGCCGCGGACGCAACCTCGGCAATGTTCTTCCTGGTTCAAGTTGATGGCAGTGGCGTCCAGGGCACAGGAACACTCGATGCGGAAGCACGGACAACCACAATGACCGTGATCGCGCTCGGTGGCAGCGAGGGAGATGTTGTGACCATCCATCGTAGCTCGTGTGCCATGCTCGACCCGCAGATGGAACCTGACTATATCGTTGGGGAGCTCGATTCCGCAGGAGTCCTTCGGGCTGAGTTTGGGGTGCGACTTCCAGTTCTGATCACCCGGGACTCCTACGCGGTTGTGATCTATGCGGCTGGAGACACGTTATCACAGGCGATTGCCTGCGGAGACATCGTTGGCTAACCGGAGTAGTGGCCCTATTGACAGCGTCCGCGACACTGGCACTGGCTTTCAGGTCGCGGAGACTATCCGTCAGGGAAAGGGAGAACAGGGAATCATGGGCAAGGGCAGATCAGTGCTAATCGGACTGTGCGTGGCGCTGCTATCGATTGTCGGGACTGGGTCATCGCTTGCTCAAACGAGCGACGACGCGGTGGATTCGATTCTGGACTTCTCAGCCACTGCCGAACAGTATTCGGCAGTGGTCGAATATGCGAACACCCTCGATCCGGTCTATGGACCAGCTCAGGCTGCCCTCGTGCCAGACCGTACAGCACAAAGCGGTACAACCACGCAGTTGAACATCACGGACTCTGTTATTCACTTCGATGTTCAGGCGCCGGCTGTCGAGCCCGGGCAGCGGTGGGGGGTTATTGTAGCGTTCCGACAGGGAGAAGATTCTCACTCGGTGTCCCTCTGGTCTAACGGAACCTGGATCTACTTCCCATACGGTTCTGACGAGTCTATCGATGGGAACTACGTCCAGGTTGGCTCTCCCGATCGAGCGCTCAGTGTGGATCTGGTGGTCCTTGGCGATGAAGCATGGCTTGGCGCGAACGGGGGGTTCATTACCAGTCTCGACGCCTCGTCGTTTACCGGACCAGGAAACATCACGGTCGCGGCGGCCATCACTGGCGATTACACCCCAGCCGTCGGATTTGCAGCGGTTACCGATTTGACGGTGTGGGAGATCGACCCTGCGGCAGTCGCAGCTTCCACGGGTTCAGGAGCGTCGACTGGAAGTTCTGCTCAGACTGGTAGCCAGACATCCGAGAACTCCTACACCAGCCCATCTCATGGCTACACGATTGCGTGGGACGATGAGTGGGCTAAGGTTGATGAGCAATCTTCGGATGGCATTGATTTTCTGAGTCTGGAGTCGACAGGCGGCGTTTTTGCACTCGTCGTTGGCATCATAACTGGCGAGACAGCGGCGGAGTGCATCAACAACGCGTTCTCGAATATGGAGAATCGTGATGGCTACAGCAATGTGGTATTCACATCACCAGTCGAGACGATTGGCAACTACGCGCTTGCGGTGGTCAGTTACACCCGCATCAACTCGAGTGGAAATCCTGTTGAAGGGCGAGACCGGATCTCGTGCTGGGCGGTGCCGGACAAGGGGCTGATCGTTCAACTCGATCAGATAGTGCTTCCCAATGAACTCCTCCCCAATCTTGCGACCATGATCGCGCTCGAGGGCTTTGTCGCAGAAGGAGTTGCCGCACTCGAGTCTGGTACTACCGGGACTACGGGTCAGGAAGTGGCTGCGGCAACTGAGGTGCCTTTGCCCACACCAGCTGGCGGAACAACGGTTGAAGTCCTGGCAAACTCATATACCAGCCCTAACTATGGATACGGGATTTCCTGGAACGAAACATGGACTGAGGAAATTCAGGAAAGCACAGAAACCCGAGACTTCCTGAGGCTGGCGAACGATGACGGAGTGCTGGCGCTGCTCACCGGCGAAGCGTTGCCCGCAGGTGAAACTGACTGCTTCACCTGGTTGGCGGGTGAATACGAGGCTGGAGCTGATTACTCGAATGTGCGGCCGGTGCCAGACACCATCAGTACGTTGCCCGACCAATGGGATCGAACCGGGTTGATTTCGTTGACGTTCACGAGTCCCAGCACGGGACAGAGCTCCGAGCTGGTGAACTATCTGTCCTGTTCAGTCATTCCGGAACTGGGAGCCGTGGTTTCGCTTGAGCAAATCCTGTCGCTCGCGGAATTGCCGATGCAGTTCGCGTCGATGGACGCGCTCAGAGCCGAATTTGTGCCGGCTTCGAGCACGGGCTCGCAAACAACCACAACTGAAACGGGGACACAGTCGGTTGCGCCAAGCTACACGAGCATCAATGTTGGATACAGCTGGGTTTGGGACGACACATGGACGATCGACGATCAGTCGTGGGACCCAAACTTCGAGTACGTCACCATTACGAATGGTACGGTCCTCGCGACACTGATCGGCGAAGCGCTCGAAACACCAATCACAACGTCCTGTTTCGACTGGATCGCCGAGTACTACCAGTCGAACGAAGATTTCGCCAACGTGCGCGCAATCGCGGATCCCGTGAGTGAGGCTCCGGATTTGTGGGACACCACGGGGGTGATGGCGATGACTCGCGTCAACACAGAAGATGGGGTGCCAGAGCCGCAGATCAACTATGTTGCCTGTTCGATCGACGAAGATCTGAATGTCGTCATCAGCCTCGAGCAGTTCCTCGAGCCGGCGGACGCACAGACGCAGATCGAAGCGATGAACGCACTGCGAAACGGCTTCATCCCGGCCTGACCGGCTGATTCAGAAGGTAGGACAATCGGCGCCAGTTAGCGCCGATTGTCTATTTTTCCGTCTGGACTGATAATCCGCAGCAGCTATCCTGAGAACCATTGTCTCTGTCAGAGAAAGAGGAGCACTCATATGCGCTCGTACCCGAACATGACTCGCGTTCTGGTGTCCGTTCTGCTTGCCGCGATAATGCTGTCCGGTCTGCCTGGAGGAGCGGTCGCTCAGGGATCAGACGCTGAAGCGTTTCAGGGCGCGTTCGCGGCGGTGCAGTCAAGCTCGCCTCAGGCGGGGCCGCTGGCTGGTACGCTTCCAATGGACCAAACTACAGCCACATCAGATGCTGCCGGAGTTGCGTTGATCGACGTGGTGACAACTGTCGACTTCGTCGTACCAAATGTCCCAGCGTCAACCGTGTGGAACGTCTCGGTTTCAGTGCGGAACGTGGACGGCAATGGCATGCAGTTCATTCTCACGTCAGTCGGCAAGTGGGTCTACATCGGTAGCGGCGTTGCCGACGGAGAGGGCGTTGTGATACCACCGGCCGGTTCATTGGTGACACTCCAGGTCGTCGCGACCGGGCCCACGGCCTATTTCGGCGTCAACGGTGAGTATGTGGCCACTGTCGATCTTGCCGTTCCCAGTGCAGCCGGGGATGTGCTCATCGATGCCAGTCTGGTGAGTGGCCTGCCCCCTGGCTCAGGAACGATCGAATACGCGAACTTCACCGTGTGGCAGTTTGCTGCGGGAGGTGTTGTTCCGCAGGAGACGCAGGAACCCTTCGAAGTTGCGGACGAAATGCGATTCAATGAGCTGATTCTTACCGCGGCTTCTCAGCCTGTTGTGTTTGGTCCGCAGAGCCAGTTTCTCGAGCATAGTTCTTCTTCGGTGGCATTCCTGACATCCAACACGGCGGTGACGAACTTCGCGACCAGCCTGAAGTGTCTTGCACCGGCTCTCGGGACCAACGAGGGATGGGATTGTGGATTCGGATTCCGCGATGTCAGGACTTCGGGTGCGTACTTCCTTGTTGGCTATCTTTCCAATGGCAACTGGTTTCTCTCCAGCGGAATCGACAACATTTTGCAGCAGGGCGAGGGACTGCCTCTTGTCACCGCACCGGGTGATTCGATCACGCTGAACCTGATTGTCGTGGACGGAGTTGGTTATTTTGGCGTCAATGGCTCCTACGTCGCTACGCTCGACGTATCGACGAAACCGGTCCCCGGAGACGTGGCGGTAGCCAGTGGATTCATCGGTGCCACCACGATCGAGGGGGGTGGTATCAACTTTGAGGGATTCACTGTGTGGTCGCTGGACAACCTCGGCGCGTCGACGACGATCGTTCCTGAGCCGACTTCTGAACCTGGAGTTGCTGGAGGGCAGCTGGGTGGAGTACAGGGAAACATGTACATCAGTCCCTCGTATGGCTATCAGTTGACATGGGACCCAGCCATCTGGTCGGTGACCAGCGACGAAACGGAAACTGACCGGGATTATCTTGCGCTCTCAAACGAAGGTGGCGTGTTCGTCGATCTGATTGGCGAACCGTTCTCCAATCCGGCGGCGAGCTGTTTCGATTTTGTGGCGTCGACGTACTTGCAGGGTGCAGCCTACAGCAATGTTCAAACAACGGTAGACCCTGTGAGCGCGGTGCCTGGTGTGTGGGACACAACTGGAATCATCGTGATGACCTACACCGATGCTTCGAGTGGATCGACTGTCGATCTGGTCAATTACGTGGCCTGTTCAGTGCTCCCACAGCAGAGCGCCGTGGTGTCGCTTGAGCAAGTGGTGGGGTTGGCGCTGTTCGCACCTCAGATCGGCGCCATGGACTCCTTGCGCCAGGGATTCCAGCTAGCCTCAGATCAGAATCAGACAACGACCACTGGAACAGCTCCGGAAGTGCCCGGAGCATCCAATGGATATACAAGCCCAACATATGGCTATAGCTTGACCTGGGATGATTCATGGACCATTCGGGAAGAGACGACTGGGGCCTCCGGGGATTTGCTGAGTCTTACGAATGGCCCCGTTCTCTCACAGCTTCTTGGTGAGGTCGTGACCGCCGGATACGCCGGCACCTGTTTTGACTGGCTGGTCGACTACTACGTCAACAACCCGGACTACACCAGCGTTCAGGGAGTTCCAGACCAGACCACTATGGTGCCGGGAGTCTGGGAACAGACGGGCCTGATGGGCATGGCGCTCGTCGCGACATCGGATGGAAGCCCGAGGCCGCTGATCAATTACGTGTCGTGCTCGTTTGTCCCTGGCCAGAATGCGGTGGTGAGTCTGGAGCAGTTTATCGATCCAGGTGACGCCGTGACGCAGATTCCAAACATGGACGCGCTTCGGGCAGGATTCTCTATCGACTAGGTGGTCAGCAGCATCCGGACATCGAGATCGGCCAGCGTTTTCAGCTTCGCGTCGGCAATGCAGAAGCGATTGTCGTCGCGAAGCTCTGGCGCCGGAATGGCGATGCACTGCATCCTGGCCGATTTCGCCGCCAGGACTCCGGCTGGAGAGTCTTCGATCGCCAGGCATCGGTCGGCTGGCACCCCAAGTCGCCGGGCACACTCGATATACACGGCGGGATGAGGCTTCCCGTACGGTTCATGCTCAGCTGACTGAACGACTGCGAATGCATCAGCAAGTCCGAGCTTGCTCAGGACGGCGTCGATGATCTCGCTCGACGAGGAAGATGCCAGTCCCAGCGCCACACCCTCGGTGGCAAGATGGCGAACAATCTCGATCGCTGATGGCATCGCCGTACCGCGTTCTGCGATCAGCGCGATCACCTCCCGCACGATCGATGCCTCCACTTCCTTTTTGGCTGGGCGTGTCCATGGATGACGATTGAACCAGAACTCAACGACTTCATCGGTCCGAAGGCCCATCGTCAGAAATCCGTCTTCTTCAACCATCGGAACGCCGATTTCGTTGAAGGCTCGCACCTCAGCCACGCGCCAGAGTGGTTCCGAATCGATGAGTACGCCATCCATGTCGAAGATGACGGCTTCCGGTCGAACGATCGTCAGCATTGGATTTGTCTCCCAGTATCGATGCGTGTTCAGGAAATTTGGCTGAGTTGTCCTGCGCAACTCGTCGAAAGCCATCAGTTGAAAAGTCTCTCAGAACCACCCTGTCACAGAGTTCGGAGATGTTGCAGTCATCTGCGGCCGGACGCGAATGCCATCAGAAGCAGATTGTCGCCGATTTGCCAGTGTTTAATGCTTAGCAGAGTGTTATCTGATCTATCGGACGTCACCGTGCAAATTGTCGAGAAGTCGCAATGGGCAGCGTGTTTCGATCGGTCATTTCCAGACCGGGGTTTCACCTGATTCGCAAGCGCTCATGGCTGGAGGAGTCCGGTGGATTGCTGCCTACTTTGGCGGAAGCGTCAGAGCGAAATCGATTCCTTTCAGTACCCACGTTTGGAGCGCCTCATCCTCATCGAGGACGTCGGCGGAAAGCACGACCCAGCCCCTCATTGGCTTCCCTGTCATATCGAACTCTCGCACTCCTGACTGACGCAGTGCGTTTTCATAGTCGGTATGTGGAAGGCGAACGATGAGATCGTCGCCGCTGACACCGCACGCCATGTTGCCATTGACGAGTATTGCCAATCCTCCAAACATTCGCTTCTCATCGAACGGCACGTGTGTAATCTGGCTCCGAATGCGTTCGGCCAATGCATCATCGAATGCCACGTTTTTCTGATCTCCACTACCGTCGCGAATTGTCGGCCGGGGGAACCCAAGATGACAGCAAACTGTGGCGATGTCCGGGCAGCCCGGCGGAATCAGAACAGTAGACCACTGACAGCTTTCAAAACAGCAGCCGATCCGGTGAGAAGGAGCAGAAGGAGCACGAGCCGATGGAATTGCTGCGATGTGAAACGGTGCAAAGCTCGCTGTCCAAGCCAGGTCCCGGCAATCGCAGCGGGCAGCAGGATAAGTGAGAGTCTGATTTGCTCATTGCCAGCAAGGTCGTCCCACACCAGAAGTCCCAGAGCGACCAGCCCGGTAAGGTAGAAGACGATTGTCATGCTGCCTCGAAACACCTGAGGCGGCGTTCTTCGGGCAGCGAAAAGCAGCACCACCGGCGGTCCGGCCATGCCTGTCGAAGTCGCGAGTGTTCCGCTGAGCAGCCCAGCCAGCGGTGCTGCGACCACCGACGTTGCGCCGGGAATTGTCCAGCCAGCCAGCAATATCGTTGCTGAACTGACCACGACCAGGCCGGCAATAAGCTCAATCCAGCCTGCATCGAGCTCACGAATAGCAATGAGCCCCAGAACTGTGCCGGCCAGAGCCGTCGGGAGTAGAGCCACAATGGTTCGCCAGTCCACTTCGCGCCAGGTGTACCGAAGAATCTGCCATCGAGTGACAAGCACCAGCAGTATGGAAATCGAGGTGACAGTCGCTGGTTCATACAGCAGCAAAAGTGGGGGAACGGCGACGAGCGCAAAGCCAAATGCTGCCAGGCCCGAGACAGCTCCCGCACCAAAGACGATCGCCGCAGCCAGCACGAGCGTTACCAGATCCACGCATGCTCCTTTGTGATGCTTCCGCAGATCTGGATGCTGCGTGCTGTCAGGACGTTTCGACCGAGCAAGGGATCATGCCGCTAACAGCGGTAGAGAATCATGTAGCTCAACACCGGGATCTGATCGGAACCGCTCCACGACATCGTATCCCATTGCCATTGGCAGCCGTCGCGATCGAGCTTGGCGATAAGGTTGACGAAAATATCCTGCCTCCCATCTGGGTCTGCGACCTGTGGCTGTCCGACGACATTGCCATCAGCGTCGGAGGAGAGGAAGCAGTCCGCGCAGAAAAACGGAACGGATACGGCTGTCCACTCGCTCTCAGTCTGGGCGCTTGCGCCGGGATCGGTGTTGACGATCTG
This sequence comes from Thermomicrobiales bacterium, assembly GCA_041745115.1. Taxonomy (GTDB): domain Bacteria; phylum Chloroflexota; class Chloroflexia; order Thermomicrobiales; family UBA6265; genus JAHBVL01. The sequence goes on along the minus strand of JBGTJM010000494.1, from coordinate 4,030 downwards.
GGCTATAGCGAAACCGGCCGAGAGCAGGATGGCGACGACGAGGCCTCCGGCAATCATGTGCTTCACACGGTGCATCTTTTTCTCCTTTGTACGGGCGAATACGGTCCGGAATCCGGCTTCGTCAGTGTTGCACACGAGGGGCGCGCTCGGAAAACCGTTGTTTCAGGAAAAGCCAGGTGCATGATCAGCAACGGGTTATTGAAGTGATCGCAGAGCAGCGACGGCACCAGTAATTCCCGTACCGACCAGGAGGATGAGGACAACTCGCCGGAAGCTCCTCTGCGAGATGCGCCGGGAGAAATACTGGCCGAGATAGGTTCCGATGAGCGCGGCAGGTAACATCCCCAGCGAAAGATAGAGATCGCCTCGTTGGACCAATCGCTGACTTACCATGGCCACAAGTCCAAAGATGCTCACAAAGTAGAAGAACGCAGTCAGAGTGCCCCGAAAAACCTGGGTCGCGTAGTCGCGAGCGGAAAAAAGAAGCACGACTGGAGGTCCTGCCATCCCGGTTGCGGTGTTCAGCATGCCGCTGAAGAATCCTGCGACGGGTGGAGCCGCTGGTAGTTGTGCCCCCGGTATCGTTCTGCCGGCCAGCATGATCAGCGAGGTGCTCACGACAATGGCACTCGCAGAAAACTTGATGTAGGAGCTGTCGAGATGTTTCAGAAGATATGCGCCTGCGAACGAACCGACCACGCCAGTTGGGGCCATCATCGCAACCGGTGGCCATTGAATGCTGTCCCAGGCGTCGACGAGCACAACCCATCGCGTAACCAGCGTCAGTATGATGACCATGGTCGTGACGGTTGCCGGCTCAAATGCCAGCAGCAATGGCGGCACGATGACGAGCGAGAATCCAAACGCCGCCATTCCTGAGACCGCCGAGCCAATGCAGACCATGACGAATGCAAAAAGATAGATCCAGTCCATGATTCGATCAGCATTCTCGGGTGGTGTCGCCAGAAAGACAGTGCTCGGGACCGTGCTTCCTGAATGCGAGCGTTGCAAAAGTGGAAAGTTCCCCGCAGTGCTCCACTGCAAACCGCATTCTCGCAGTGATGCGAAAGGAATGCTCCCTGATGACTCGTCATCGAGACGTTCTTGGCCCTATCCTGCAGCAGACGAAATCGATCCTGCCCGGGCAGCGCACCGGGCAGTCTATTGCTGCGACGTGTCTGGAGGCAGACGAGTGAAATCGATTCGAGTAGCGCCGTTGGCTGGTGCAGTCATCACCCTCGTGCTGGTACTGATCAGTGGGGCCGCGGAAGCAGCGACTCAGCAGAGCTCTGCGTGTGAGGGCATCGATGGGTATGTACTCGACGTTCGCACTGCACAATCCGCTTTCCTGTTTCCGCTTGCCGAGTTCATAGCGACCGATGTGGACGAATGGGACGCCGACCAGCTACGGACCGCTCTGGAATCTGCCATAACGATGTCGCTCAGAGTGGACACGATTTCGGCACCGCCTGCTGCGAACTCCATGCACGTGGCATTGGCGGGCCTGTTCGCAACCTGGACCGAACTGCTGACGGCGCTCGAGCAGGATGGCCTTCTGGCCGCGATGCCTTTTCTGGAGCAGTTCGAAGAGTATCAGTCCAGCATTCTGAAGGAGGGGCTGGCGATCGAACTGTCCTGCAACGTGGCCCTTGTCGATCATGATGGCGATGGCTCACCGGAGGTAGGTCTGGGCGTAGACCCGCAAGCACAGTCGGAGACCGATAGCGGGCTGGCTGGCGGCCGAGACAACCCGATACCGATTGGTCAGCGCACCGAAGCGGGCACCGGGATCGCTATAACGGTCGTCAGTGTCAACCCGGACGCAACGGATATCGTTCTCGCTGAGAACTTCTTCAACTCAGAACCTGAGAGTGGCCACCAGTTTTTCATCGCGGAAGTTATGGTGGAGAACGTGGGAGTGGAAACAGTCAGCTTCGACGGGAACTTTCGGCTGCGGGCTCAGGGCAGTGAGAGTATCTATCGGGCGTTTGCCGATCGTTGTGGCGTTGTGGCCAATGAATGGGAAGAAGTGGACATCGAGCCGGGAGAACAGGTCACCGCAGTGATGTGCTGGGCAGTCGAGCGCAGCGATACCAACAATCTCGTGATGTTCGACCTCGAGGCTGACGGGATACCACGCGTCTACTATTCACTCGTTCCTGACGAGGCTGACGAGAAGTGAACAGACCTGTCAACCATTCGAATCAGGGGCCCATCGCTAGCCATCTGGCGTTGAAAGAGGTCTCCGACGAACGATGATCATCAACAAGCTCATGATGTCCTCATCGATGCAATTCGGCCCGAAAGGAGTCCAGCCAGACGATGTCCGTTCCTGATCGTGCTGTTATTGGCGCACGTATTCGCACACTCAATCCAGAACAGCCCTTTGCCACCGCAGTGGCAATGCACGATGGAATCATCACCGCAGTGGGCGATGACGCGACTGTTCGCGCTCAGTGCGACGCAACGACCGAGCTCATCGACGGCCAGGACATGGCGATTGTTCCTGGACTCACTGACTCGCATCTCCATCCGTTCTGGGGAGCGGAGGCCACTCAAGGGCTCGATCTTTCCGACGTCTGGACGCCATCTGAGCTTAACGCTGTCCTCGCTGCAGAGTGGGAACGCCGACAGGGAAACGGCTGGCTCGTGGGATGGGGACTCCATTTTGAGCCGTTTCTGCACACCGGCATTCGCGCTGATCTTTTTGCGGATGCAGTAGGCGATATGCCGACCTACCTGGGTTTCTTCGATGGTCATACTGCTGTCGCCAATCACAAGGCCCTCGCCATCGCTGGCATCAGCGGGCCACGCCACTTCGACGAAACCGCGGCGATCGTCTGTGATCACGATGGCGTCCCGACGGGTGAGCTTCAGGAAACGGCTGCAATGCAGCTGGTACGCGCCGCAATGCCTGAACCAACAGACGACGACCGCTATCGCTGGTATGTCGACGCCATCAGGGCGTTCAACCAGGTGGGCCTGACTTCCGTTCACGGTATGGATGGCGAACCTGCGACCTTTGACCTGCTCCGAAAGCTGGAAGGAAGTGGCGATCTTTCGGTCAGAATGGTCATGCCCCTGTGGCAGAAGCCAGATACTCCATTCGATTGCATGCAGGATCAGCTTTCGCTCCGCACGCTGCGGGGCCGTCGCTGGCGGGGTGGCACAGCCAAGTTCTTCATCGACGGAGTGATTGAGTCGGGCACGGCCTGGCTCGTCGAACCTGACACCAGAGGGGAGGGAGTGCATCCCTTCTGGCCTGATCCCGCTCGCTACCGGAAAGCCGTAAAGCTATTTGCCGAGGCGGGCTTTCAGTGCATCACGCATGCCGTCGGAGACATGGCGGTGAGGTGTGCACTCGATGCCTATGACACGTCCGGAGCTGCACCTGGAATACGGCACCGTATTGAGCACATTGAGCAGCTAACCGATCAGGATATGCCACGATTCGCCGAGCTCGGTGTCGTCGCCTCGATGCAGCCGCTGCACATGCATGCCTTTGAGCCAGACCAGTCCGATGAGTGGTCGAATCGCGTTGGTGCTTCTCGAATTGCGCGCACGTTTCGGACTGGAGATCTGAAGCGGTCGGGCGCTATTGTGGCGCTAGGGTCTGACTGGATGGTTGCGCCGTTCGATCCCCGGCTGGGAATGGCGTGGTCCCGGTTGAGGCGCAGACCTGGGCAGCCGGAGCGACCACCGATTGGCGCAGATCAGTGTCTATCTGCCATAGATACGCTCCTTGGCTACACTGTGGAGGCGGCACGCGCGGTCTCGGAGGATCATTTCTCCGGTCGGATAGCTCCCGGATTTCGTGCTGACCTGACCGCGTTCACCGAGGATCCAGTGGATATCGGTGCAGATGAGCTGATCGACCTGCCTGTGCGAATGACCGTTGTCGATGGTGAGATCGTCTATCGGGCACCAGACCTGAGTGGCTAGCCAGCATCCGGGCCCAATCACATCGTCTGGTGTGCGGCCCGACGAACATTCGGCAACTACATCGGAACATGGACGATAGAGCGGTCTG
>JBGTJM010000493.1:0-8699 GCA_041745115.1 Thermomicrobiales bacterium | reverse complement strand
CCTCCTGTGTGGCTACCTTGTGATGGTTTAAAACGACCGAGGGTGGTGCATACTCCGCCTAATAACGACGGAAGACGTTCAACCGGGGGTAGCGGTGGCCCCAAAGGGGCATTGGGCTCAGCATTCGAAAGGAGGGCGCAGCATCAACTGGTTGACGTCTGACGCACTCGCTGATCTGGGTGAACAGGCCACCTTTCACAGCAATCTGATTCGCGTTGGTGCAGCAACTGATGGAGTCGACGCGTCGCTCTTTTCCAACTCTGATCAGTCGATAAGCGCCGTAGCAGACTAGCTCGATCACATTTCCGTCTGCATAGACCTCCGGCCGATGCTTGCGTATGCTTGTCGGGACGTTCCGATGCATTCACGGGATACCTGACCATCCATGGCCCTTCTCGATATTCGTGATCTCTACCTTCACTACAAGGCGGGCGACCGAGTGGTTCACGCGGTCGATGGCGTATCCCTGTCAATTCAGGAGCGCGGCGAAGCCGTTGGGATCGTCGGTGAATCCGGCAGCGGAAAAACAAGCATGGCAACCGCGCTCATGCGAATGCTTCCGAAAAATGTCGCACGCTTCGATGGTGAGATTCGGCTGAACGATCGCGAGCTGACCTCCCTGTCAAACGACGTCTTTCGCCGGGAGATACGCTGGCGCAAGATCGCCATGGTTTTCCAAGGCTCGATGAACGTTCTGAATCCCGTCTACAGGATTGGAATGCAGGTATCTGAACCGCTGCTGACCGACGGTACTGTTCAGAAGCGAGAGGCCATCAAACGCGCGGAGCAGCTACTGGAACGCGTTGGACTACCCGCTGGGATCGCCAACCGTTACCCACATGAGCTCAGTGGCGGGCAAAAACAGCGTGTCATCATTGCCACCGCGCTGGTTATGAATCCTGACTTGCTGATTCTGGACGAGCCAACGTCGGCCCTGGATGTGAGTGTTCAGGCTCAAATCATGAATCTTCTGAAGGATCTGAAAGAAGACCCCGGCATCTCCATGATCTTCATCACTCACGATATCGGCCTTGCCAGCGACCTCTGCGATCGAATCGCCGTTGCTTACGCTGGTCAGCATGCGGAACTCGGATCTGCCGAACGCGTTCTGCTCGATCCTCAGCATCCGTACACTCGCCTTTTGCTCCGAAGTCTGCCGCGGCTGTATGCTTCAGAACCACCACTTTCGATGCCCGGACAACCCCCCGACTTGATGAACCCGCCGTCTGGATGCCGATTCCATCCCAGGTGCCCATTTGTGTTTGACCATTGCCGCGATCATGTTCCGCCGCCTTTCCCGATGCCGGACGGGGGCCATAGCCGGTGCTTCCTGAACGATCGGAACTCGAGTGGCGATCGGTTCGGATCGCATTTGCTCCACGCTTCGGCGGTCATCGATGCATAGCCCTTCAGCAAACTCGACCGCTCAGGGCGATGCCGGTCGCTTTGGGCCGAATCTTGTCGAAGTCAGTGGCGGCGAGGTCATCTTCCAGACCCGAAAAGGCATTTTCAATACTGGTGAAGTTCACGCCCTGAACGGAGTCGATCTGGTTATCAGACGCGGCGAGACGGTTGCGCTGGTTGGCGAATCGGGGAGCGGCAAGACGACTCTGGGCAGGCTCACGTTGCGGCTCGTCAAGCCCACCTCCGGATCGGTCGTTTTCGACGGTCAGGACATTTCAAAACTTGCCGAATCAGATCTCAGGGATTTCCGCAAGCGAGCCCAGATCGTCTTTCAGGACCCATTCTCAAGCCTGAATCCGTACATGAGCGTCAGAGAGCTTATCGAGGAACCGCTGGTCATCGACGGCACCCGGGATCAGACAGAGCGACGACAGCGAGTTGACAGTGCACTCGAGTCTGTCGACCTCATCCCGGCTGGGCGATTCGGCACCAAATATCCCAACCAGATGTCCGGTGGCCAGCGACAACGAGTCGGAATTGCCAGGGCTCTGGTCCGCAACCCGGACTACCTCGTGACCGACGAGCCTGTTTCCATGATCGATGCCTCTTCGCGGATCGAAATCCTGGGACTTCTTGATGCGCTGCAACGAGAGCGGCAGATGGCATTCCTGTACATCACCCACGATATCGCCAGCGCCCGGTATTTCTCCGACCGGATAGCGGTCATGTATGCCGGCGTGATCGTCGAAGAAGGGCCGGTTGGAACCGTCATCGATAATCCCCTCCACCCCTATACCAAGGCGCTGATCGCTGCTATTCCGGAGCCAGATCCCCGTAATCGCTTTATTCGCCGACAGGTGGTACCCGGGGAACCGGGAACGACGAGTGAGCTTCTGGTTGGTTGCCCGTTCTACAGTCGATGTCCGGTTCGGATCGATGGCCTCTGCAACAATGTCCGTCCACTGCTTGCAGACCAGCAGTCCGGGCATAGCGTTGCCTGCCATCTATATGACGTGAACCAAAAGGAAAAACTCCCAGCCTGAACAGCATCTCATCCTTGTCTAAGGTACTGTTTAGTGTATGCACGCGCTCATTCCGGGAAGGAATAAGGGTGACCAACATCGCAGCATCCGCAGAGGTCGACGAAGGACTTGAATACCGTCGGAGATACCGGGGACTTATCGGCGTAACCAGCAAGGTTCCCATCCGGGACCGGGCAATTCTCTCCCTGATCTACACGCCGGGTGTCGCTGAGGCTTGCCTCGCGATTCGGGAAGACCCACTCGAGTCCTTCGATCTGACTTGCCGGGGAAATACCGTCGCGATTCTGACCGATGGCTCCGACCTTTTTGGCAGAGAAGGTGGTCCTCCAGAGTCTGCAATACCCATCGCAGAGGGCAAGAGCGTCATTTTCAAGACATTTGCGGGAATCGATGCGTTTCCGATCTGCCTGGCAACGCGAGACCCTGCGGAAATCGTCGCCACGGGCAGCGCCATGACCCCCACCTTCGGTGCGATCTGCATCGATGACATATCGACACCACGAGCCTTTACGATCGCTGACCATCTGGAAAAGGCAGCCCAGATTCCCGTTTTTTCCAACCAGCACCATGGCACGGCAGTCCTGGTGCTCGGTGGTCTGATCAACGCTGCAAGAGTTGTGGGCAAAGAACTCCATGAGTTGAAGGTGGTAATCAGCGGCGCAGGGGTGGCGGGAATCGGTGTCGCCAGACTGCTCTATCGCGCGGGAATTGGGGACATCGTTGTCTGCGACAGGGCCGGCGCAATCTACCGATACCGTCCAGAACGAATGAACTGGGCCAAGTCCTACGTTGCCAAAGAAACGAATCTCGGACAGCGGCAAGGCTCCCTTCAGGAAATGCTCTTCGATGCTGACGCCCTGATCGGTCTTTCAACGGGAGAGATAGTTTCAGAAGAAATGGTCGCTGGCATGGCTCGCGACCCAATCGTATTCGCGCTAGCAGTGCCAACCCCTGAAATCGACCCGCAGGAGGCACGGTCGGGTGGCGCGAAAATCATCGCCACCGGACGATCTGACTTCGCGAACACCATGGACATTTCTCTGGTCTTTCCCGGAGTGTTCCGTGGTCTGCTCGATTGCCGTGCTCGCAACATGCGCCTGCGGACCCTCATTTACGCGGCGCAGGCCCTCGCCGATATGGTCCGCCCGGACGAACTGCACGCCGACCACATCGTTCCCCAGATATTCGACTTTCGCGTCGCACCTGCTGTGGCCGCTGCGGTGGTCAGAGCGACGGTGGAGGCCGGCGAGGCAGGCAGGGAGATTTCACCGGAAGACGTGGCAGAAAACACCCTTCGCATTGTCTATGAAGGCCGGAGGCGGACCGCACAACCGGCCTCGAATGGTGAGCACCGCACCTTCCAGTCTGAAGCCATCGAGCTTCGGCGACGACATGGCGGAGTGCTCGAAATCCACAATAAGATTCCAATCAGGGATCATCATATTCTCAACCTCATCTACGTGCCCCCCGCTGCGCTCGTGCCCGCCGCAGTAATCCGGGATGACCCGGCTCAGGTTATGGAGCTGACGTCAAAGGGCAACCTTGTGGCTATCGTCACGGACGGTTCCGCCGTCCTCGGCCTCGGTGATATCGGGCCTCAGGCAGCTCTGCCTGTGATGGAAGGCAAGGCAGTACTCTTTCGATCCCTCGCGGGAGTGGAGGCGTTCCCGATCTGCCTGGCAGAGCGAGACCCCGATGAAATCGTCAGGCACGTTCGCGACATCTCACCCAGTTTTGGAGCAATCAATCTCGAGGATATCTCCGCGCCCCGGTGCTTCGAGATCGAACGAAAGCTCAGAGAGGCACTGGACATGCCGGTGTTCCATGATGACCAGCATGGCACCGCGATCATCGTCGGCGCGGCTCTCCTGAATGCCGCGAAGCTGAGAGGCTCTTCGATTAGCGACCTGCAGATCACCATCAATGGCGGTGGAGCGGCTGGCATTGCTGTTACGAAGCTGTTCCTTAATCTCGGCGTGAAGAACGTCATCGTGTGTGATTCGATTGGTGCGATATATGAGGGCCGAACCAAGCGGATGGATTTCTCGAAATCGGAGATCGCGCAGTTGACGAACAGAGATCGGCGCACTGGCCCTTTGTCGGACGTCATCAAAGGGTCTGATGTTTTTATAGGTCTTAGTGTCGCGGGTGCTCTGACTCCAGAGATGATCCGCCGTATGGCGCCGAATCCTGTCGTGTTCGCTCTCGCAAATCCAGTGCCAGAAATCTTGCCCGATCTCGCTAAACAGGCGGGAGCATTTGCAATCGCGACCGGCAGGTCTGACTATCCAAATCAGGTCAACAACTCGCTGGCGTTTCCGGGAGTCTTCCGCGGGGCGCTCGATATCCAGGCCCGGTCGGTCAACGACGATATGAAGATGGCCGCGGCGCATGCCATCGCCAATCTCGTCTCAGAAACTGATCTGGACACCAACCGCCTGATACCAGACGCTCTGGACCTGCGGGTGGCACCCCGAGTTGCATCCGCAGTAGCGCGAGCAGCAATCGAAACGGGCGTGGCCAGATTGCAGACTGAACCGGACACAATCGAAGCCAGGTGCCGGGACATGGTCTACGAAGGTGCCGTGGCTTTCTAGCCTCGTGCTGGTTCAAACGGTCTTATCGTCGGCCAGTCAGCCCGCCCACTTCGTCCCTTTCACGGCTTGCTCTTCGACAGGAGGTTGATATGACTCCAATCCTCAGGTTCCTCGCACTCGCGGTCTGCGTCGTTGTGCCCTCCCTTGGCGTGGCGCACGGATCAGCGCAAGTCGCGACTCCGGTTGGATCACCAGTGGCCGCCGAAAACAGACTTTTCGATCTTGCGGCTATGGCTCTGGATAGCACGGACATCCCCCCAGAGATGACCCTGTACTACGAAACGTACTTCTCAGTTGATTCTCTTGCGAATCTGCTGTTCTCGGGAAATGTCAGCAAAGAAGAAATCCTGGCTACTGGCCTGCTTCAGTACTATGACAGCTCGTATTCCACCCCAGGCGGTTCCACTCGCATTCGATCGTATCTGCAGCAATACCGCGACGAAGAGAGCGCATTCCGGGGTTTCGATCTGTTCGAGGACGAGAAGCGGTTGGTGCCAGATGCAGATTTCACCGATTTGCCTGGACCAAGCATTGGCGAAGAGCCGTCCGAAATAACGGTCGGATCATACGCCAGCCTTGAAGATGGCGCCGAACCGACGACCATGGATTTGACGTTTCGACGAGGCTCTATTCTCGCCGGAGTCACCATGGAAGTTGGACTCGACGCAGCACTGGACGAAGAACTTGTGCTGGTGCTTGCCGAAGCCCTTCTCGCCAGAATCGACTCCGTCATTGCCGGAGTTCCACTACCGCTCATCGATATGTCACTTGGGGCCGCAACCATCGAGTTTGGGACTTCCTGGAACCGAACCAACGAAGGGTACTGGTCTGCGACTGAGGTGTTTGGACCGGAGATCGATCCCGCAATCACTTCGGGGTTCGCTTCCGGCTATTTTCGTGGTGGGGCCTATGATCCCCAAACTGAAGGTGCATATTCGCTGCCACGAGCAGCGGTGATGATCGCTCGATTCGTAGACGAGTCTTCGGCCCTTCTCGTTCTCAATGATCTTGAAGCTGCCCAGCCAGTATTCGCATCAATGGTCGCCGACCCAGATCTGCCAGTCATTCCAGGCACCAGCGTATCGCTTGGCTTCGCGTTCCCGAATATGTTCTCCGGTGGAAGTTCGGTCGACAGCTATCGGATTGTGGCGCTGCGTGGCACCGACCTGATATTCGTTGACATGCAGGGAAACGCAAGTCTCGAATCTGCAAGGGCGGCAGCTCTGGAAATGGCGACCGCACAAGTCACCTGTCTATTGACAAATGAACCATGTGAATTCGGCGGTATTCCCGCTGAGCTGATCACCCCATCTGATCTCTCCGAACAGTCTGCTCCTGTCGGGTAAGCCCTGCGACGCTATCGTCCCGGAACGAGAACACGGACTGGAAAATGACCAGTCCGTGGCTCTTTACCTGTCTATCGGCGTTGACCGCCGTACTACCTCTTTTTGCGTCGACGACGTGCCTGCTGCGGTGGGCCAGGGTCGCTCACCGGAGTGGTTCTCAGGCTCTCGGAAATGCCCTCATCCTCCGGTGTGTATCGATCGAGCAAGAGCGTGTTGTAGACCAGCGCGGCAGCAACGCCGCCGGCAATTGGTCCAACTATCCATATCCAGAAGTTGGCAAATTCCTGCTGAATCACCGCCGGACCAAACCACCTCGCCGGATTCATCGCCGCGCCACTGACCGAACCACCGATCAGAATGTCCATGGTGATCGTCAAACCAATTGCCAGTCCAGCGACTGCTCGGCCCCCGGTCCGGTTATCGACGGCCACGCCAAAGATCACGAAGACGAGGAAAAAGGTCAGAATCGCTTCCATGACCAGCGCGTTGCCGGACGACAACGAAATAACCGGATCAGCAGTAAGCGATGTGCCAACGACTGGGAGTCCGAGCTCAACTCTATTCCGGTCGACGTCAAGGAACGTCAGGGTGAGCGCCGCGGCACCCGCCACTGCCCCGACAAGCTGGGCAGCGATATACGCCACTGCCGAAGAGACTTCTGTTCTTCCCGTAACCAGCATGCTGAGGGTCACTGCCGGATTGAAATGCCCGCCGGAAATATGCCCCGCCGCGGTAACCATCACACCGATCGCGAGACCATGCGCCAGCGCGATCGCAACAATATCTTGCCCCTGCGTCAGGATGATCGCTCCGCATCCGGCAAATATCAGCGTGAACGTGCCTATTGCCTCCACAAGCAGCTTTTGTACTGGCCTCTCCATGGTCATCGGCTCGGTTTTCCTCCACTCCCGCACAGATTGCCGCTGAGCGCGTGAAAGGCCCAGAACGACATGGTCCCAACTCTCCCGATATCATGCAGTTTCTGGTGACTTCTCGTCAACTTCGCAACACGTCAACTCGCTTGAAATACGAGTGACTCGAGCAGATCGTTGTCAACGAATATTGCGACTGAATACGTGCCTGGCGAAAGTACCTGTCCGAACTGCACGGGAAAGCTGATCCACTGAGGCGACGCCGATGGCTGGGGAGCGATCTCGCTACTCAACAACACCGTACCATCCTTATTTCGCCAGGCTGCAGTAACCACCTGGCCCGGCTGGATGTCCGAAATTCTCGCAACTGCGTATACCGTTTGAGTCGCATACGCAGGCACACTGCGAATCGTTCCATTAGGTGATCCATCACCGCTGATAGATGATGCCAATGCCAGGTCGGAGATGCGAGCGTGCGGGGTGACGGATGGCTCAGGCGAAGATGTCGGTGATGCAAAGTGCTCTGCCAGCTGAGTAGCCTGGGCACCGGCCAGAACTTGTTCCTGCTCAGCTTCCTGATGCTGAAAACGCCTGGAGTCCTCCGCGCTTCCCGATGCGCAACCCGCGAGCGAAACCAACAGGCAGAGCGCTCCCACCCCAAACGAGAGCTGTCTGAGCTGAAGACGAGACTCAAGTCGCCGGCGGTCGGTACTGCCCAAAGGCGTCTTGATACTCATCTGAAACCTCGACCGCGGTCTTATGAACATAAATCCGCGTTGTCTGTGGAGATGCGTGCCCCAGAATCGTCTGGACGGTCGATTCACGAACCCTGCGACGAACCATCTCGGTTGCCAGACCGTGACGGAAGGAGTGTGGGGTGATTTCCGTTTCGATTGCGAGTTGCTTGCAGAGTTCCGCAACGATGTGCTCCACAGTACGAGGGCTTATGGCGCTTCCAGCAGTACCTGGTTTGTCACGACCAGAGAACGCTGGCAGTGGTCCCGATCCACGAGCTTCATCCCCCCGAGCCTGCCAATAGGCCACCAGAGCCGTAGCCGTTTCACCGTCAAAGTGTACGGTGCGGCTCTTGCCTCCTTTGGCACGGAATATATGCACCGTACCATCGTCCAGGTCGACATCCCTTCTCCTCAGCGCGCAGAGCTCAGAAACGCGCACTCCAGTTCGAAAGAGGAACAGGATCATTGCCTTGACTTTGAGACGCCGCAGCTCGAGATGAGGTTTCTCCTCCATCGGCTGGCTACGTACAAAATCGACCACCCGCTCAAGATCCGAGAGCTTTACATCTGGGGGTGGCGGCGTAAACCGAGGCATCATCGCCGCGATGCGAACGCGCAACCGGTCCGTCGCCAGTGACGGATGAAGATCGTACGCAGCGATGTATGCGCAGAACTTCCTCACCGCTGAGAGGTTGTTCTG
>JBGTJM010000492.1:0-4543 GCA_041745115.1 Thermomicrobiales bacterium | reverse complement strand
GATCCGCCAAGTTGTGTCGAGTCGGCACTCGGCACCATTCTCTCGGTAAGGACCAGTACCTGCCTTAGGGGTGTACGCATGCTCCGATCGAGCACCAGCGCCGACTCTTCGTCTTCTACCGGGAACGGGATGGACATGTGCGGTAAGAGCACGGTCTCATCTACCACCAGCACTGGCAGGGAAACAGTGCGGCGCCTGGGACGACGTTCCGCCTTGCGCTGTGCCCGCCGCGGCTTGGTCACAGGCTCGCTACCGCTTTCCGGCATACTGGTGTCTGTTGTCTCATCGACAGCAGTTGCGTCTTGCGTTTCGGCTGTCTTCTTCCTGGGAGGCATTCAGTTCTCTTTCGACGCGCAACAACACGGGCTCTTCAAAGCAGCCAGTCCGAGCGCGACACTTGTCGGGTGATTCGGGAACGAGGACGGTTGCAGCGTGAAGCCTGAGTATCCTCGAATGTCATAGTGTAGTGCGTTGCTGATCCTCAAGCCACCCCGGAAGATCCTGTATGGATTTCACGGCCTGCCAACCCCTCCTCGCTGCTCAAGACTGATTGGCGCACCGCACTGAGCGTACCTCTCAAAATCTCGAATCACTCCGCCGGCCATTAAGTCGCCAAAGGAACTGAGCAGATCGTGCGTGGGAGAGTCACACCTCGCCTGGCTCGATACTTCAGGGGCCAAGTCGCTCAACCGTCCAGGCGTCCTCATCGAGACGATATCGAATCCGATCGTGGAGGCGGTTTGGTCGCCCTTGCCAGAACTCGTACTCCGAAGGAATGACCGCATAGCCGCCCCAATAGTCAGGTGGCTGAATACTGCGTCCCTGAAATTCGTCCTCCAGAAATCTGTACTTCGCTGCCAGTTCTTCGCGACTGGAAACCACTTGGCTCTGGCTCCCAAGATGCGCGGCAATCTGGCTTCCACGCGGTCTGGATTCGAAGTACGCGACCGTCTGCGCACGCGTCACTTTCACACAGTTCCCCTCGATACGGATCTGCCGCTCGAGCTCTGGCCAGTAGAAGAGCAGGCTGGCCCTTGGGTTTTCTGCCAGAATGTCTCCCTTTCGGCTGGAATAGCTTGTATAGAATACAAACCCACGCTGGTCGAACTCCTTGAGCAAGACGACGCGAGCCGACGGGAAACCATCTGTATCAGCGATAGCCAACGTCATCGCATTTGGTTCGTGCCCGGTCACTTCCCTCGCCTGATCGAACCAGATCGAAAACTGGACTAACGGATCGGCATCGATCTCCGATTCTGCGAGTCCGCCACGCGTGTATTCAATTCTCAGGTCCTTCAGTGATTTCGCTTTCACAGTAACCCTTTCGACGATGACTCTCATGGTGGACTTTCAGTGTCACGCACTCACGTGACCATTCGCATTTCGACAACGACATCTCCAAGGGTCAGGTATCCGTTCCCGAATACGCGGTTGACTTGCGTTCCGTAGGCCAGCGAACCCGCCAGAACCAATCTGGGTGAATCTTCAGTAACGATCCCCTTGTCTCCCAGAATCATCACTCGGGTGGCCAGAGAGGCTGCGAGCTCCACGTCGTGCGTCGCAACCACAATTGCTGCGCCCCGCTCGGCCCGTGACTGAAGCGTGTCCACCAGTTCCTCTTTGCGAATCGCGTCCAGCCCTCGAGTCGGTTCGTCAAGCAGAAGTATCTCAGGATCACCCGCCATGGTGATCGCAAGCGCCAGCCGCTCCTGTTCACCAGAGCTGAGATCAAGCGGGTGCCGGTTCGCAAGATCGGCGAGTCCTGACTCCCTGAGCAATTCGACCCCGAGCTCAGGCGATGCCGATCGAAGCTCAAGCGCGGCCACAACTTCGTCGATAACCGAATCTCGATAGAGGAGCATGCGCGCCCGTTGCGGCAGGAACCCGACTCGCCTCGCGAGTTTCTCGGCATCGTACCGAGCCAATGAAGTGCCTGAAACCTCGATCACCCCGCGGGAAACTGAATGGAGGCCCATCGCCGCTCGAAGCAGGGTCGTTTTGCCCGATCCATTTCGTCCCACGAGTGCTAGAATTTCTGTGCCCCTAACGTCGAACGAGATATTCTCGAGCACTGGCTCCTGGCCGTAACGCAAATCCACGCGATCAAACGCGAGCCGAACTGGCTCCTCTGGTCGCGGTGGGTCAACGGCTGGCTCGACAAGAGCTCGATGGTCGTTTCTCCAGGCACTTCGGCCTTGCTTGACACTGAGCGGCAACGGGGACCAGCCAAGGGCCATCCCGGCTCTTGTCACAGGTGGCGCCAGACGAGCGTCTGCACGATTCAAGACCTCCAGCGGCACGCCCTCTATCACTGAGCCATGTGCCTCCATGACCCGCAGCGAATCAGCCAGCGGCAAGACCCGCTCCAGCCGGTGCTCAGCGGTAGCGATAGTCACGCCAAAGTCGTGGTTCAGACGCTCCAGCACGGCCATCACGTCGTCTACACCGATCGGATCAAGCTGACTGGTGGGTTCGTCCAGGATCAGGACCCGAGGTTGCATCACCAGAGCGGCAGCAATGGCCACGCGCTGGCGCTCGCCTCCAGACAGGGTCGCGACCTGCCTGTGCCGCAACGAGGCAAGACCAAGCAGGTCGAGCATCTCCTCCATGCGCTGTCTCATCGTGCCAGCATCGACTCCGAGCTGCTCCATGCCAAAGGCAATCTCATCGTCGACACGCCCAGAAATGGCCAAAGAATCCGGTTCCTGAAACACGAATCCGGCAAGTCGGGAAAACGCTCGGGTCGGATAGGTACGGGTGTTCTCGCCTGCGACAGTCACATTGCCACCAAACGATCCGCCAGTGAAATGGGGAACAATCCCGTTCAACGAGCGAAGCGTGGTCGACTTCCCACACCCTGATGGTCCGGTAACGACAGCAAAAGAACCCTCTTCGATTCGCCAGCTCGTGTCGGCCAGCACCGGGGACGAGTCGGGACCATATCGAAATGACACGCGATCAAGATGAAGCATGGGTTCAGTGGGTCGAATCGCCATCACCTCACATCCTGAACAGTGACGACGATCGCTGGTCCAAGCAATCCACAGACTCCAAGGAGCAACCAGATGGATACGACCGGGGGAGAGAAACTAGGATACGGTTCGTATTGCACTGCTGATGGATGAGAAAGTATAGCGGCGGCGACGGAAACGATTGCTATCAAGGCGCCGGCAATCACCGCCGCATCCCCCAGGGTCCGTCGCGACTCGCGGTATCGTGTCCGCTGGTGTATGTGAGGCGATCGCACACCTGTGGCACCAAACGCTGATCCGACGGTCAAAGTCAGCAAAAGAAACGCGACACCGATTTCACCAAGGGCGAACGCGTACGCTGCACAACATGCCGCCGTCAGTCCTATCGAGACAGCGATTCCCTGCCTCAGATTGCGTTCGGACGGCACAGCGAGAGCTGAGCCGAAACCTCTCGTCTCCAGAAGCTCCGCGAGCGAAACAGCGCGTTCCAGTCCTGCAGTCAGAAGTGGCGAAATCAGCGTCAGGTAATCCCTGGGACCATCGAGCGGCAAACCCCGGACAACACGAGCTTCCCGCATGTCCCGAAACGAAGCGACCACCTGGGGGAAGAATGTGAACGCGATCGATCCGGCAACCCCGACTCCAGTCAGTGACTCTGGAAGTGATCTCATGAGTGCCGACCAATCCAGAACACTTGCTGTGGTTACGCCCACAACGACCAGAGTCAGAATGGCAGCGCCGCTGAGAACTCCGTAGACCACCGCATTGAGCGTCACCGGCCCGCTCAGGATTGGCACAGTCCCGGGAATATCAATAATCGTGACGTCACCTGCCCGAACCGTGAGTGCGTTGAACACCACACCGACTCCGATGAAGATCACGGCAAGCCTGATAACGCCTTTGGCGGGAAAGGCCGTCGCAAAGCGTATCGTCACATACCGCACGATCAATACGCAGATCAGCGTGACGGCCAGCAGAAACGGATTTCGACCGACCAGCGCCGGCATGGAAGCGGCAATCCACCAGATCATCCAGGTCGCCGGAGAGAAGTTGGAGCCAGCAATCTTCTCGCTCAAGACTGCACTCCACGAGCCTGCGCCCGAACGATGAGGAGCACCACTGAAAGGACTCCAATGAGCGCAACAGCTGAGGCGTAGTTCCGTATGTCGAAACGAGTCGAGCTGGCACCGACTTGTTGACCACTCGAGTTGAGCGTAATCACAGTAGATCCACCATTCCCTGTTCTGCCAGATTCCGCCAGAATGGCCTCGATATCTGAAAGATCAACAGTTGGAAGCTCAGGATCGTTTCCTGTCCACGACCAGCCGTCGACGCCACCATCTTCGACAGTCGAGGCGCCCGCGCCCCGGTTCATCGGCACCCACGCTCCGTCACTTCCCAGCCGGAAATACCTCCAGTAAGGTGACCCGGCATTAGCAGTCTGGCATACCCGCTGCCGGCATTCGGCGATGCCACATCCCTGCTCTCTCACAGCGCAAACCGCCGCTCCGAGACCGCCAAAGTCGACCGTCACCACCGGTACTCCTGACAACATCAGCAGCTCGATCCCC
>JBGTJM010000491.1:0-6835 GCA_041745115.1 Thermomicrobiales bacterium | reverse complement strand
GGCGCGTTGCGAACGATCGATCCGGAGATTGGCGGGCACGCCCTGTCGCAGTTGCTTGCTCAGGAGCGTGTCCCGCTCGAGCAAATCCTGGTGTCGCTGCTGAACGACATCGCATCCGCCGGGCAGCACATGGCGCTTGTGCTCGATGACTACCACGTCATCGATTCGCAGACAGTGCATCAGACAACGCAGTTCGTGCTGGATCACCAGGCCCGGCAGCTCCATCTCGTGCTGGCTACCAGAGCCGATCCGCCGCTCGAGCTTGCCCGGCTTCGGAGTCAGGGTGAAATGATCGAGGCGCGCGCGGCCGATCTCAGATTCACCGGCGGCGAAACTGAGGCATTCCTGACTGAGGTGATGGGGCTGCCTCTTGCGCCTGCGGAAATTGCGGCGCTGGAGCGGCGAACCGAGGGGTGGATTTCGGGGCTCCAGCTGGCGGCGCTATCGATGCAGGGGCGTCCTGACCTCCATCACTATGTGCAGGCATTCGCCGGCGACGATCGCTACATCGTGGACTATCTGGTCGAAGAAGTGCTTCGCCGCCAGCCGCCGGACGTTCGCGACTTTCTGCTGCACACATCGATTCTCGATCGCCTGTGCGGACCGCTCTGCGACGCGGTTACCGGGCAATCCAACGCCAAAGCGGTGCTTGCGAGCCTGGAGCTGCGCAACGTCTTCGTTGTCCCGCTGGACGGCAAGCGCCAGTGGTACCGCTATCACCAGCTGTTTGGCGACGTGCTGCGGGCTCATCTGATGGATGAGCAGCCAGCCACGATCGCCCGGCTTCATCAGCGCGCTGCGATGTGGTTCGAGCAACAGGCGATGATTGCCGACGCACTCGAGCATGCGAGCGCCTCCGGTGATCATGCTCTGGTGGCCCGGCTGCTGGCGGCCGGGTTCGAGGAGTTCGAGCACCTGGGCCAGTACGCGTCGATTGCCCGCTGGGCGGCGTCGCTGCCAGAAGAAATGATTCGGCAACGGCCACGGCTCGCGCTGATCATGGCCAAAGCGGCGTTCTGGATCGAGCCGAATCACGATGCTGCCCGCAAGCTCACCTCCTGGGCAGAGGCGGCGATAGATTCGTTGGAACAGGGTGATCCGGGCGCCGTTCACGACGATGGCTCGGTGATTGGGTTTGACGGCCGGCGCGCGCTGCGGGGCGAGCTGCTGGCGCTCAAGCTCTTTCATTCCTCCCGCTTGCTGTCTGCAGAGGAGATCGGCGAAATCGCGGAAGACGCTCTCGCCCTGCTGCCTCCCGAAAAGCACAGCCTGCGCGGGATGATTCATCTGATCCAAGCGGGAATCCAGCTGGACCTGATCGACTACCCGGCCGCGTTGCCGAAGCTGGAGCGCAGCATCCAGGAGGTTCGCCGCTTCGACAATCCGACAGCGCTCGCCTGCATCCTGGAGCAGCGCGGCAATGTCAGCGTGGCCATGGGCCAGCTGGAATACGGCCGCCGGTCATTCGAGGAGGCGCTGCTGGCAGCGCAGGATGTCTCCGCCGAATCGACATGGGTTTTCTGCGGCCCGCTCGCGTCGCTTGCGGGGGTGCAGCTCGAGCGCGGCGACCTTGCCGGCGCGGTCAAGCACATGACGAAGGCGCTCGAGTACGCCGGTCAGTCGCCGCGCCGGAGCTTCCTCCTGCATGCCTGGGACACGGCGTGTGAGGTGTTTATTGCCGCCGGCGATGTTGCCAGGGCGCGCGAACAGGTGGCTGCTGCTGAGGAGTTTGCCCGCGGAGCTCGGGATTTTCGCTTTCATGCCGAGCTCTCCACGATGAAGCTCAACCTGCATTGCCGGCTCGAGGAGCTCGATGCCGCAGGTGCGGTAGTGGAGGAGCGAGCCTTGTCGCCCCGGCTCGATCCAGCGACCTCGAACGACAGAGAGCTCCTTGCCTACGCCCGCTATCTGCTTGCTCGGCAGCACAACCTGGAGGCGCTGCGTCTTCTGAACCGGGCCGTGCCGACTTTGCGTGAGCGGGGCCGGGTGGAACGCGAGATCAAGGCGCTCATCCTCCTGACCGTGGCCAGTGCGCGGCTCGGCGATCGGCCAGCTGCCCTGACCTCGCTCGGGAGAGCGACGATGCTCGGCGAGCCAGGACGGTTCTTCTGGTCATTTGCGGGCGAGGGACCGGAGGTCAGGATGGAGCTGGCCTCGCTGCATTCCGATATCGGGAGCGGCCACGGACCCGGCGAACATGGCGGTGCCGCCTATCTCGACTACCTGATGCAGGCCGCTGAGAAACGGGAAGGCGTGGTCACTGCCGCCGGCGTGCCCGCCCTCGAAACACCGCTCACCGCGCGGGAGATCGAGATCTTGCGGCTTATCGCAGCCGGCCTGAAAAACCAGGAGGTTGCTGATCGCCTGTTCATCAGCCATTCCACCGTCAAACGGCACATTGCCAACATCTACGGCAAGCTGCACGCCAGTCACCGGACGGAAGCGCTGAACGCCGCCAGAGCGCTGAGCCTTCTGTAGTCCACCGCTTCCGTAGCGAGGATCAACCCTCTTTGACCGAAAGACCGCAACGGCCTGGCCGCGATCGGTTCATGCGACCCTGTTCCAAATTCGCACCGGCGATCGGCCAGTGGGCTGAGGTGGACGCTCCCGACGAGCGCTGCACCCCCAACTGCACCCCTTATTGCACCTTTCAGCCGATGCATCGACCACCCAGCGCTCGCTAATCTCGTCACCTGGTACTGGCCGTATCACATGGGAGGCTGGCGGTGGGTGAGCATTATCGCGTGCATGTGCGTGGACATCTGGATGACCGGTGGGGCGTGGCGTTTGGCAGTCTGGCCTTGCACCGGCGCGATGATAGCACGACCGAGCTGGTCTGCGATTGCGCCGACCAGGCAGCGCTGCATGCGGTGATCACCCGGATTCGCGACATGGGGCTCACGCTCGTTTCCGTGAGCCTTCAGAGCGATGCAGCGGTCGCGAGCCCGCGACAGGCAGGCGCTGAGGCCGGCGACCCGATTCGAGGACGCGCGAGCTAACGACGCCGGCAATTCACCGGCGAGCAGGCTTCGGCGCAACGCATTTGATGTATGAGGAGGAGGACCACTGTGACATCATCGGTATCTACCCGGCGGCTGGCGCTTGCGAGCGCCCGGCATCCCTGGCGGGCAATCGGTCTCTGGATCGGCTTTTTGGCGCTGGCGATTATCCTGGCCGCCACGCTGCTAGATGGTGCCATGACCACCGAGACGACCCTGACCAACAATCCGGAATCCGCGCAAGGGGACGAGCTCCTGAGCGAGCGGCTGCCTGAGACACGCGACACCATCAATGAGACCGTCATCGTTCGGTCCGAATCGCAGACCGTGGACGAGTCTGGCTATCGCTCCTTTGTCGAGCAGCTCTATGGTGAGCTGGTTGCCCTGGGTGAGGCGCGCATCGCGGGCGGGACGCACTATTACCAGAATGGCGATGCATCGCTCGTTTCCGCCGACCGGCGGACGACCCTGATTCCCCTGATTCTCCCGGATGCCGCACGGGAGGATGTCGGCGAGATCCACCAGGTTCTCGAAAGCGCCGCCTCCGGAAGCACATTTCAGGTTCTGGCCACTGGCCAGGCGACGCTCGATGCCGAGATCACGAAGGTGGCCGAGAGGGATCTGGCCAAAGGCGAGGCGATTGGCCTTTCAGCGGCGCTGGTCATCCTGGCGCTGGTGCTCGGGGCAGTGGCCGCGGCGTTCCTGCCGATCGTGCTGGCCATTGCGGCCATCACCGTCGCGCTTGGCGCGGCGGCGCTGGTCGGCCAGTTCATCGACCTGCCGTTCTTCATCATGAATGTGATGACGATGATGGGTCTGGCTGTCGGCATCGACTACTCCCTGTTTATCGTCTCCCGATTTCGGGAAGAGCGTGCCCGTGGCCGTGACAAGCTCGACGCGATCGCGACGGCCGGAGCCACCGCTGGCCGCACCGTGGTCATCAGCGGGGTAACTGTCGCGCTGGCGCTTGCCGGCCTGCTGGTGACCCCGGACTCCGCCAATCAGATGATTGGGTTGGGAGCCCTGCTGGTCGTGGCGGCCGCTGTGCTGGCGTCGATGACGCTCCTTCCAGCGTTGCTGGGATTGCTTGGCGACCGGATCAATGCCCTGACGATCCCGTTTGTCAAGCCCACATATGCCGGCCTGGGTGATCCAGGCGGGGCGGGCTTCTGGACCAGCATCTCACGTGCCGTCATGCGACGGCCGGTCGTCAGCCTGGTGCTGGCCGGTGGGCTGCTGCTGGCCGCGGCAAGCGCGTATTTGGACATCGAGCAGGGCGAGATTGGAGTGAGCTCGCTGCCTCAACATATGATGTCTGCTGAGGCATTTGCCATTCTTGAAGCGGAATTCGGATTTGGCCAGGATCAGCCTGCCGTCATCGCCATCGACGGGCAAACCTCACTGGCGTCCGTAGAGACTGCGATCGCGGCGCTCGACGCGGCCATCGCGGCTGACTCGGCGTTCGTGGGGACTACGCGAGAGGCGCATTCGGGCGCGGATTTGACCATCGTCCATGCCTGGCTGGCGGGAGATCCGGCCAGTCCTGAGGCCCTGGAAGCCGTCGAGCGGCTTCGATCCGACTATGTCCCGCGTGCATTTGCCGACGCACCAGCCAACGTGCTGGTCACCGGGTATACGGCCAGGCTTGTTGACCTCAATGACGTGAATGAAACCTATACGCCAATTGTCGTTGCGTTGGTCCTCAGCCTCAGCTTTGTGTTCCTGACGATCGCGTTCCGCTCGATTGTGATTCCGATCAAGGCGATCGCGATGAACCTCCTTTCCGTGGCGGCGGCTTATGGCCTGCTGGTGCTGGTCTTTCAGAAGGGAGTGGGCGCCGATCTCTTCGGCTTTCAGCAGGTTGACGTCATCCAGACCGGGCTTCCGCTCTTTCTGTTTGCGATCCTGTTCGGGCTTTCTATGGACTACCACGTCTTTTTGCT
Organism: Thermomicrobiales bacterium; assembly: GCA_041745115.1. Classification (GTDB taxonomy): domain Bacteria; phylum Chloroflexota; class Chloroflexia; order Thermomicrobiales; family UBA6265; genus JAHBVL01. The sequence goes on along the minus strand of JBGTJM010000491.1, from coordinate 1,893 downwards.
GAGCCGCGTGCGGGAGCGGTACCTGCAGACAGGAGACAACAACGATGCGGTGGCCTACGGGCTGCAGTCCACGGGCCGTCTGATTACCGGCGCCGCTCTGATCATGGTGGCTGTTTTCGGCGGCTTCGCGCTCGGCGACCTCGTGGCGATGCAGCAGTTTGGCTTTGGTCTGGCTGTTGCCGTGTTGCTCGACGCGACCATCGTGCGCTGCGTGCTCGTTCCGGCAAGCATGCGTCTTCTGGGAACATGGAATTGGTATCTTCCAGATTTCCTGCACTGGCTGCCGGAGCTGCGCGTGGAGACTCCCGACCTGGCGCCAAGCGGAGTGGCTGGCGATTAGCGTTCCCAGACCAGGTTGCTGACACGGACCAGCCGCACGACGTTCTCTCAGGTAGAGCGGACGGCGTGCGGCTGTTTGGTCGTGATGATGTACGGCTTACCAGAATCGAATTTCATGCAGTATTGTCTTGATTGGCAGTTGTCGATAGCAGGCGACTTGTGATTCATCGAACTTAGGAGGCAGGGAGGCAGATGTCTGAGAATCAAGTGACCGTCGAGAATTTTGCCCGCGCGGAAACGGATACGATGTTTGCGGCGATTCTGAAGGACACGGGAGGTGTGGGGATCTGGTTGCACTACCGGAAGCCGACTCCGCTCGACCGGCAGACAATTATCCGGATGAATCAGGACACGCTTTATAGCAGTGCCATCGTGGACATCAGCGAGGGGGCGACGCTGACGTTGCCGGACGGGGGCGAGCGCTACACGTCGGTGATGGTCGTCAATCAGGATCACTACATCAACCGGATCTACCACGATCCGGGGCCGCATCACTTGACGGTCGAGGAGTTCGAGACTCCGTGGGTCTGTCTGGCGGCCCGGATTCTGGCCGATCCGAGTGATCCCAACGATATCCGGACGGTGAATGAACTGCAGGACCAATTGACGGTCGATTCTCCGTCGAACCGACCGTTTGTGCGGCCCGATTACGACGACACGTCGTATCAGGCTGTCAGAAACGCGGTGCTGGAGCTGGCCCGGTTTGGAGGAGGCTTCGGCCATGCTTTCGGGCGGCGAGAGGCGGTCGATCCGATTCAGCATTTGCTGGCCACCGCTGCAGGATGGGGCGGTTTGCCTCGAGAGGAGGCCATGTACCTGTCGTTCGAACCGTCCGTTCCGCTCGGTGAGTACAAGATCGAGATCGGCGATGTGCCGGTCGATGCGTTCTGGTCGATCTCGCTCTATAACCGTGACGGGTATTTTGAAGCCAACAGCCGGAACGCGAACAGTGTCAACAGTCTGACAGCTGCCAGGAACGACGATGGAACCACGACGGTTCATTTCGGTACGGCAGACGAGAACAGGCCAAATCACCTTCCCATTATGGAGGGATGGAATTATCTGGTGCGTTTGTACCGGCCCAGACCGGAGATTCTGGATGGAAGCTGGTCGTTTCCGGAGCTGGAACCGGCGTAGACGTTTGATGCAGAGAGGTCGAGTAGTCGGCGCGAGTGCCGTCGGTACTCTGTCGCCGTCTGGTTGGGACGCGACTCACGAGTGAAGGGCATTGGTATGGATCTACTCGACAGCCTGCTCGAACACGACGCCTGGGCGATGCGGGAGTTGCTGGACGTGAGTGGCGGTTTGACAGATGCGCAGCTGGACCAGGTGTTCGATATTGGGCACGGGACTATTCGGGCGACGTTCGAGCACATGATCTGGAATCATCTGTTTTGGGCCAGGCTGATGGAAGGGGAACTGATCAGCGAGGAGCCGGAGGAAACCGGGCGGTCGATCGCTGGGTTGCGTGATGACTTCGAGCGACGTTTTGAGGCGTTTGCTGAGCTTGCGCGGCAGCTTCGGGATGAGGGGCGGCTGGGTGACACATTCATC
>JBGTJM010000490.1:0-5189 GCA_041745115.1 Thermomicrobiales bacterium | reverse complement strand
GTCGAGAAGCGCCATTTCGAATGCAGCGCGGAGGTAGGAGGCGGAGAGCTCAGTCGCGAGAAGGTGATCGATTCGGGCGAGAATGGCAGGAATGTTGAGGGGGTTCTGGCCGATGAGGGCGGGTCCGATGAGGGTTCTGGCAGCGTGGCAGAGGATATGGCCGATGCGAGGCCAGGTAATGGAGATCTCGCCGTATCCTTCGATGCCGTTGGAGGCAATGATGCGGATAATGCCGAAGTCGGAGTGGGACAAGGGGCTGCTGCCGGTTCCTGAACGGACGAGTTCCTTACGTGGGGCGCGAACGGGTATGACTTCGACGGTTTCGATTTGCATTTGAGGGTCACCATGCTAAGGGAGAGTGATTCTCTGGCAGGATAGCAGAAGAGGGTCGAGGGAATGGGTGGGGCGGGTTTCGAGAATTGATTCGATATGCAGGATGGTTGCGGTTGATGGGCATATCGACCTGTGGATCGATGTTTCGCCACGGAGGGCGAAACCTACGATTTGAGTGGTGTCGGGCCGGGTTTGGAGGGAGGGAAAACGGAATGAAACGGATACATCGGGAACAACTGGAGGTGGTGTTCGATCGGCGGATCGAGCCGGTGATTCATGTCGAGCAGGGTGAGGTGTTTGTGGTTGAGTGTGAAGATGCGAGGGGTGGGCTGACTCGAACGCCTGAGACGACGACTACGGAGTATCTTCTGGAAATGAAGCGGAAGGGCTGGTACGGTAATCCCGTAACAGGTCCGATATGGGTCGAGGGTGCTGAAGCAGGTGACACGCTGGCGGTGCGGATTCACGAGATGACCGTCGATGATCTGGGCTGGATACCGGTTTGGCCGCATCTGTTTCATTTCGAGGACCTGATCGAGCAGCCGGAGACGATTTTGTGCGAGATCCGCGACGGACTGGTGCGGTTGACTGGAGAGCGATCGGTCGCAGTGCGGCCGATGATCGGTACGATCGGCACCGCACCGCCGATGGAAGCGATATTGTCGGGTGGGATGGGGCGGCATGGCGGGAATTTCGATGCGGAGGAGGTGCGGCCGGGAAGCACGGTTTACCTGCCGGTGGCAGTCGAGGGCGCGCTCCTCTCGTTGGGCGATTGCCACGCCGTTCAGAGTGATGCTGAGCTAGCGAGTGTGGAGATGCGGAGTGATGTGACGCTGAGCTGCGAGGTGATCAAGGGACGATCGCCCGGTTCTCGATGGGTGAGGATCGAAACGGCGGATTCGCTGGTGGCGGTGGCGATGGGGAGGCCACTGGAAGAGGCGATGTGGGAAGCGTATCGAGAGCTGATCGGCTGGGTTCGGGAGCTGACTGATCTGTCGGTGCGCGATGCGTATGCGGTGATCGGAACCGCGGGTCAAGCGAGGCCGGGGCAAGCGCAGGTTGGCCTGTATTCGATGCGGGTGATGGTGCCCAAGTCCGCGATATACCTATCGAAATAGGTGGTTTTGCTGATTTCGGGGTCGGAAGCAAACCGTAGTCTGAATGTGGGTACGGTCGATTCTGCGTGCCCGCGAGTATCCGTGATGACAGGAGGTGATTGACTGGATAGCGACGACAATCGAATTCAGCGCTGAGGGATGAATTGAGTTTTGTTGATAAGCAAGCATAGGAGTTTGACACGTGAATTCGATAAAGCAGGTCTTGTGGGCAACATTCGGGGCATTGATGATCGTGGCAGGTGTCGCCGCTGTGACATCGGGGAGTGCGACCGCTCAGAGCGCCGGTTCTGTTCGTGCGCAGGTGTACATCTGCCCTCAGGACTACACCGGACCGGACTGGGTGCAGCGATGCGATCTGCTGCCCGACGTCGAGGTTTCAGCCTATCTGGACGCTTCCGAGTATGGGTTTACGAACGTCACGGATTCAAATGGGGAAGCGTATTTCCCGGACCTTGGTGTTGGCGAGTTCGTGATCGAACTTGGGGTTCCTGGCGACTTTGCGGACTTTCACAGTTACTGTGGCGCACCTGGAGAGACTGAACCTCGGCCTGTGGAGGGGGCTGGCACCAACCGCATCTTCCTCGACGTCGGAGAAGAGGAGGAGCTGTACTGCACGTTCTTTGTCGTGCCGGTTGATGCTCGGGGAGACCAGCCTGCGGAGCCGGCAGGCGTGGAAACCGTCAATACATTGCCGTCTACAGGCGCTGGAGGCCGCGCACATGCGGGGACAGAGCTTATCGTCGCTCTGGCGGTGGCCGCTGTCGTTTCCGGTATGGCGGCAGCGCGCGTAAGCGGCCGGCTGGATTCGATGCTGGCCAGTCTGGACAAGTAGGAGGCGCTGGTGGTGAGTCCATTGTGGCGCAAATCGCCAGTGGGGCAGCCTACGATGCGGACGAGGCGTTTGCCGAATCTGGCGGTGCGTATTATGGCCGTGGTCTTCGTGATCCTGACGGGACTGGCGGGTGGCCTATCGACGGGCGTTGCAGGTCAAGTCTCGGGTTCGATTACCGTTCAGGCCTTCATTTGCCCAGAGAAATACCCCGCCGCTGGATGGGATGAGGACTGCGACCAAATGCCTGAGGTGGAGGCAGCGGTTTACCTGGATGCGAGCGAGTTTGGGGACACAGGGCAGACTGATGCCCATGGGACCGTTGTTTTCACTGGTCTGGGATCTGGCTCGTTCATCGTTGAGCTGGGAGTGCCGGACGATGTCGCGGAGTTCGCGTCGTACTGTGAACTGCCAGAGCAATTTGAACGGCTCGAGACCAGTGGATCCGATACGAACCGATTGACCGTGCCGCTCGGCGAAGGTGATTCGATCACCTGCACGTTCAATGTGACACCCTTGGACTCGCGAGGCGAGCCGGTCATGGTGGCGGCACCGGACGTGCTGCCGTCAACGGGAGTAGGGACGTTGGTCTCCGAACCGTCCGGACTAACGACCGTCTTCATGTTGATTGGGTTGGGACTGCTCTTTGGCGGATTCGGGTTCTGGACGGCTCGAGAGGAATGAGGTGCACCAGCGGTCAGCACCTGTCCTGAGCTGCTTGCATCCCTGAAGGTGATCCTACCCGAAGGTACGGGAGCCACGCTGCCGATCGGCGGCGTGGCTCTTTGCTTTTCGTTTTTCTGTGGCATGCTGAAGGAGGTTTTTGGGCAGCGAACACGAGGGGAGTTGGTAATGTCAGTACAGAACTCTGCGCATGAGGACGAGCGATTTTCTCTGCGGTCTCTCGCGGATTTTCTGGGAGCGATCGCGCTGTGCAATGGGGTTGGGATCAGTAGCGGTTTGCTGTCGGGAGGGGCTGGCAGTGACTGGTATCGGGCACTGGAAAAGCCATCGTTCAATCCGCCGGGCTGGGTGTTTGGACCGGCATGGACCGTTCTGTATACGTTGATGGGTGGGTCGCTGGCTATTTTGTGGAGAGCGCGAGGGAAAAACGAGGCAGCGAACCCGGCGCTAGTGCTGTTTGGTGTGCAGCTTGCGCTGAACGCTTTGTGGTCTTTTCTCTTTTTTCGATGGAAATCGCCGGGCTGGGCTTTGGTGGAGATCTGCGTACTGTTCGTGGCGATCGTGCTGACGATTCGGGCCGCGTGGCGGGTGTCGCCGGTAGCTGGGGGATTGCTGATTCCGTATCTGGCGTGGGTGGGATTTGCAACCGTGCTCAACGGTTCGATCTGGTGGCTGAACAGGGAATAGCGATCACAGCGGAAAGGCAGCACCGGGATTTCCAGCGAGGAAGGCTGACAAGTATGAGGTATCGATGATGTCGTTGCACGAAGGGATGGCTCCTCTGGCGTTTGAGCGACTTCCAGGGGCTACAACCATTGCCCGGTCGGCTGAGTTTCTGGAGGAGATGCGCAAGCGGCGCAGCGTTCGGTCCTTCTCGCGCGAAGAGGTCCCGATCGAGGTCATCCGGAATGCGATTGCGACCGCAGGCACGGCTCCGTCGGGAGCGAATCAGCAACCCTGGCGGTTTGTGGTTGTGCGAGATCGGGAGATGAAGCGCCGCATACGAGCAGGGGCGGAGGCAGAGGAGCGGGAGAGCTATGCGCATCGCATGAGTGATGAGTGGCTGGCTGCGCTCGAACCACTGGGAACGACCTGGGAGAAGCCGCACCTCGAAGAAGCTCCGGTGATTATCGTGGCGTTCAAGCTTGAATTTGGAATTGAGACAGACGCGGATGGAGCGGAACGCCGGGTCAAGCACTACTATCCGACCGAATCGATGGGAATCGCTGTCGGGTTTCTGATTGCCGCCCTGCATCATGCGGGGCTGGCGACGCTGACACATACGCCAAGTCCGATGGCGTTCCTGAACGAGATTCTGGAACGGCCCAGAAACGAGCGACCCTTTGTGGTTTTGCCTGTTGGATACCCGGCCGAGGGGTGCATGGTTCCCATCATTCGCAAGAAAGCGCTTGATGAGATTGCCGAGTTTCGATAAGTTGCGTAGAAGCGTCCTAGTCGGACTCGGATTCCAGGGTGATGATCATGGGTTTCACGCCGGTGCGGCGCATCTGGCGGCAGACCTGGGCGAACTCTTCGAGGCCTTCGGTGATGCGGCCGAAAATGTTCATGGGAACGGGGCCGTTGGGCATGGACGGAACGGCGTCGCGGTCGTAGAAGACGGCTATTTCGCTGAAGGTTTCGGGAAAACCGTAAATGATGCCACCTTCGAAGCGGGTGTAGGCAACGTCGCCGGGGATGACGCTAATGGTGGCGTTTTCGAGGCCGATGCCGAGATCGCGATCGAGGATGAGCACGGTTTCACTGCCGGAGTAGGTAGCGTGGTGGGATTCGCCGGATTGGGGAAGGGCGGCGATGACAGCGGCGCAGGTTTTGGGCGCCTGATCTTCGAGGAGCTCAGCGATGGCAGAGACATTCTCGTTGGTGAAGGTGAGTTTGATGCGTGTGGGCATGAGGCTGGCCTTTCCGGGTGAATGAGATCGGACTCGCGACGGCATAGTACCAGTGATGTCACCATCGCTGGCACATCGAATTCACGCCCATTCCGGGAAAAAGCTCTTCCAGTTTTCGTAGATGATCTGGTCATGGATCTCTGTGGGGATTTTGGGCAGGTTTGTGCCTTCGACGGGGGCGTTGACGTTGCGAAGCCCGTTAATGACGTTGGTGATTGTGCCGGACGGAAAGTCGGACGCGAGGAGGATCTTGTGCGTGATGCCGTATTCCATGGCGGTGACCATGGCCTGCCAGTAGCGCCAGGGGCGGTAGTG
>JBGTJM010000489.1:0-5465 GCA_041745115.1 Thermomicrobiales bacterium | reverse complement strand
TTCGGCGCGACCCAGGCACTCGACGATGTTTCCCTCAGCCTCCAGGCAGGCGAAATCCACGCCTTGCTTGGTGAAAACGGCGCCGGCAAATCTACCCTCATCAAGATCATGACCGGCATTCAGCAGCCGGACGCTGGCAACATTCGTGTCGATGGCCAGGTCCTTCACTTTTCCTCCTCGCAGGACGCCCAGGGACATGGCATCGCCGCGATGTACCAGGAACCAATGATCTTTCCGGATCTTTCGGTTGCCGAGAACATCTATATCGGCCACCGCAATCGCGGTCGCTTCGTCGATCATCGCCGGACCGAGCGAGAGGCGACTGAGGTGCTCTCCCAGCTCGGTGTCGCTCTGGATGCAGCTCAACCGGCCCGTGGGCTCACGCTGGCGGAACAGCAGACCGTCGAAATCGCTAAAGCCATCACCCTCGATACCCGCGTCCTGATCATGGACGAGCCCACAGCGTCGCTTTCGGCCCACGAAGTCCAGAGGCTCTTTGGAATCATCGACAACCTGAGACAACGCCAGGTCGCGATTCTCTTCATCTCCCATCGCATGGATGAGGTTTTCGAGATCGCAGACCGCGTCACGATCCTCAGAGATGGCCAGTGGATTTCGACCCGGCCTCGCAATCAGCTAACGCCCGCCATTGCCATTCACGATATGGTCGGCCGGCCCGTTGTCGAAGTCTTCCAGAGGCATCGACAGACTCCTGGCGAAGTCGTCCTTCAGGTGAGCAACCTGGCTGTCAGCGGAGCGTTTTCGGGTGTCAACTTCGACCTGCGAGCCGGAGAGGTCCTCGGCTTCGCTGGACTGGTTGGCTCCCGCCGCACCGACGTCGGCCTCGCCCTCTTCGGAATCACCCCTGCTACCTCAGGCACGGTGACCATCGGAGAAAACGCTGTACAAATTACCTCCGCCCGCCAGGCCATGGAGCTTGGAATCGCCTACAGCACTGAAGACCGCCGCCAGCTTGGCCTGGTGATGCCCCTATCCATCGCCGCCAACATCACCTTGCCTTCACTCCGCAGATTCCTGTCTAGGTTCGGTCTGGTCGATCGAAAAGCCGAGCAGGAAACTGCCGAAACCTACCGGCAGCGTCTGAACATTCGAGCCGCATCAGTCAGTGTCCCCACGAGTTCGCTTTCCGGTGGCAACCAGCAAAAGGTCGTACTCAGTAAATGGCTGGAAACCAATCCAAAGGTCCTCATTCTCGATGAACCAACCCGCGGCATCGATGTCGGAGCCAAGATCGAGGTTCACCAGCTGATAGACGACCTTGCCGCCAGAGGCATGGCCATCATCCTCATCAGCTCTGACCTCCCGGAGGTCCTCGCCATGAGCGACCGAATCCTGATCATGCGCGAAGGCCGCCAGATGGCCATCCTCGATCATCACGACGCAACCCAGGCTCGGGTTCTGACCATCGCCATGGGCCAGGAGGCCACTGAGTCATTGCCAACCGGCGCCATCCTCCAGGAACTGGATGGCTTGGCATGACCGATGCTCTCATGCGGCGCTTGCGGCCGGAGCAGTTTCGAGTAGCGGTGTTGCTGGTCGTTACGATTGGCGCGTTGATCTTCTTCTGGACCCAGATACCCAACTTTTTCGATCCTCGTTCGGTCAACCGGCTCTCTGCCGGGCTGGCGATTCCAATGGTCGTCGCCGTCGGTCAGGTGCTGGTGGTGTTGACCAGAAACATCGATCTTTCCGTTTCGTCGATCGTCGGCCTGACCGCCTACGTGGTCGGAACCATCCTCTCCCGCAACAACGATCTTCACCCAGCACTGGCGGTCACGATGGCGATCCTGCTCGGACTCGGTCTCGGCGCCATAAATGGCCTGATCGTTGCGTACGGCGGTGTTCCAGCCATCATCACAACGCTCGGAACACTTGCCATCTATCGCGTCGTCCTCGTTGAGATCTCAGGTGCCAAGACCGTCACCACCGCCAATCTGCCGAACTGGCTGAATGACATTCCCGCCAGCACGCTGTTCAGTATCCGTGACTACGATCTGCGCATTGTTCTGGCAGTCGCATTGCTCGTTGTCGTCCTTGGCCAGCTTCTGCTGCGGTACCTCCCATTTGGCCGGCGGCTGTACGCGATCGGGTCGAATCCCGAAGCCGCCCGAACGGCCGGCCTCCCAGCTCAGCGGGATGTCTTTGTAGCATTCGCGCTCTGCGGCGCGCTGTCCGGACTTGCTGGCTTTCTCTTTCTGGTTCGTTTCGGCAACATCACCGTCACTGCGGCCCAGGGTCTGGAGCTCCAGGTCATTGCGGCCGTTGTAGTTGGTGGCGTCAACATTTTTGGCGGCTCCGGATCGATGTTCGGCGTTTTCTTCGGTGTCCTGCTGATCGAGATCCTGCAGCAGAGTCTCCTCCGCTGGGCTGGCGTCAGTGAGTTCATCAAAGACGCGCTTCTAGGCTTGCTCATCCTCGTCGCGATCACCGCCGACGCAGTCATTTTGAAGCGACTCCGCGAAATGTGGGTGGCGACCCGCCGTCGAGATCAGGAAAAAGCCCGTCTCGCTTTGCAGGGAAATGAGGCGCGAACCGATGTCTGACTACGCGCTACTGCATAAGCTGCGACGGTGGGAAGTCCTGCTCTTTGCATGTTTGCTGCTGGTCCTGACCTACAACATCACTCAGGTATCGAACTTTCTCACAGTCAGAAACCAGATCAACCTCTTCCAGCTCAGCATCGAAAAAGCAATCGTCGTTCTGGCGATGACGTTCGTGATCATTAATGGCGAGATCGATCTCTCCGTGGCATCAATGATGGGACTCTCCGCCGCGATCGTGGCCACCTTGCACGACAGCGGCTGGCCAACGTCGCTGGCCATTGTCGTGGCACTCAGCGTTGGTGTCGGTCTCGGTTTGATGAATGGATTCTTTGTCGCCAAAGTCGGTCTGAGCTCGCTTGCCGTCACCCTTGCCGGCTATATCGGTTTTCGGGGTCTGGCCCAGGTGCTCGTCGAGGATCAGTCGATCGGCGGTTTTCCGGACTGGTTCACCCGCCTGGGCCAGAAAGGGATCATCGGACCAATTCCCCTCGCCCTGCTCATATTCGCCACCCTGGCGGTCTTGGCAATCGTCCTGCTTCATTTCAGCGGCTTCGGCCGTCAAACCTATGTGATCGGCAACAGCGCGGCCGTTGCCCGCTACTCTGGCGTTCCAGTCGCGCGCATGAAAATGGCGATCTTTGCCTTAAGCGGTCTGATGGCGTCCCTGGCCGGAGTGCTGTTCGCCGCCAGGCTGGGTGCGGTTCGTTCGAGCACGGCCCAGGGGTTTGAGCTCGACATCATCACCATCGTGCTGCTCGGCGGAGTTAGCATCTTTGGCGGCGTCGGCACGATGCCAGGTGTGCTAATCTCACTCTATCTGGTTCTGAACTTGCGAAACGGTTTGACCATTGCCGGCGTAACCGGCAACACCCAGACCGGTATTGTTGGACTGTTACTGATTCTCTCGGTGCTTCTTCCCAATCTTGGCGGGCGTTTCCAGGATCGGCTTCGGAGGCACCGGACCTCCAGCGCTCACCAGGCACCTCAGCCGCCATGAGTCATGCGCAGCCATATGAATTCTGTCGGAAAGGAGGCCACAACCCCAAATTAACGGCGAACAAACGTGTGTAGTATCAGCAAAGGAGCATGTCCATATGAACAGGAAACTTCTGGCGTTTACGTTGCTGTTTGGCTTGATGTTCAGCAGCATTGGCGCTGCAACACTGGCCCAGGACAGCGGCGATCCCGTTGAGGCAACCCCCGGTCAGGAAGTCAACATGATGCTCCTGCCCAAGTTCCTCGGTATCGCGGTCTTCGACGAAGCCAACCAGGGCGCCCAGGAAGCTCATGCAGAGCTCGAAAACTCAGGTGCCCTCGACTTTGTTGGGCCCACCGCAGAAAACAGCGTTGCCGGACAGATCGACTTCGTCACCAACGCTCCAGCGGGCGAGTACGACGTCGTGATGCTCTCCAACAATGCTGGCGACCAGATTGCACCGGCCGCCCAGTCCGCTCAGGAAGCAGGCACCCGCGTCGTCACCTGGGACTCGCCGATTCCCAGTGGTGAAGGCGAAAGCCTCTTCATCGCGCAGGTCGACTTCGACGAGACCGGAGTGGTCATGGCGGACATGGCGCTCTCGATTCTCGGCGAGGAAGGCGGTCAGTTTGCCGTTCTTTCCGCGTCTCCGGATGCCGCGAACCAGAATGCCTGGATCGCTGCAATGGAGACCGCTCTCGAAGATGAGAAGTACGCCAGTCTCGAGCTACTCGAAGTCGTGTATGGCGACGATCAGTCAGAAAAGAGCTACGATCAGGCTCTCGCGCTGGTCTCCAAGCATCCGGATATGAAACTGATCATGGCCCCCACCACGGTGGGCATCGCCGCAGCCGCGAAAGCCATGCAGGATGAAGGACTTTGCGACGAGATCAAGGTCTCCGGGCTCGGGCTTCCCGCCGAGATGGCTGACTTCACCGCCAATGGCTGTGCCCCTGAGTTCGCGCTCTGGAGCTTTGTCGACCTTGGCTATCTGACCTACTACGTCTCGTACCTGCTCAGCACAGGCGCCATCGAAGGTGTCGCTGGAGAGTCGTTCATGGCCGGGCGCATGGGCGAGTACACGATTGAGGATGATCCGACTCGACCCGACATCGGCGCCCTCCGCGTGCTGATGGGGCCGTTCTCGGTCTACAACGCCGACAACATCGATGAGGCCACAGGATCTGCCTGATCGAAAGCACATGATCACGTAAGTGGTCAGCAGCGAAACGATGCAGGGCGCATGCTCGCATGCGCCCTGTCTCATTCTGCCAGCCAGTAGAAATCGCCGCTCGTCAAAAGATGTTGATCAAAGTTGCGCTCGAATTCCACATCGTCATCCTGAGCGTCAGCGAAAGATCTCCTGACGCAACAGTCAGGTACCACCACGCTTCGGGCACGAACAGGCAAACGAGCTCGGGTCCTTTGTAGCGTAATCGTCAGTCGACCAACCCCAGCTGCTTTCGAAATCCGTAGTTGTCCCAGCCATCGAATCCTTCGGCCACCATCCCATCTTCGATCCTGTCCAGGCTCATGCCTTCGACTCTGATCGCATTGCCAGTTCCAGCAGCCCCCATAAACTCGCCACTGTGTGTTCCGGTCAGCACCCAGCGCGTCAGCACCTTGTCACCTTCTGAAATCAGATCGACGATCTCAAAGTGCAAATCCGGAAAGGCTTCGATCCATTGCTTCCACTGCGCCCTGAACCCTTCCCGGCCCGCACCAAAATCGGGATCGTTGCCCTGGGCGTTCTCCGGAATAAACTCTGAAATCGCGCTTTCCCGTTTCACGTTCCAGATTTGCTCGAAAAACGCTCGGGCCAGTTCCTTGTTCTTCTCAATACTCATGAAGGCTCCATCAGTCCGAGGGACTACAATCAATTGCTCGTACCGCATGGTAGCAGGATGGGAGATTCACAACATGGA
>JBGTJM010000488.1:0-6326 GCA_041745115.1 Thermomicrobiales bacterium | reverse complement strand
CCCAGCAAAGATAACGGCCGCGAATCCCGCTACTACTAACGCACGATACATGGGATTCGTTGCTCAGTGCTTCGGAGGTCTGTTATCATAACATCAGCGTAACCGGGGAGCAGGTAACGTGGGTCTTCGGCCCACGTTCTTTATTGTCCAGCAACCCCTCTCCGCTTCGACCGGATCCCCCATTTCACATATTTTGCGAAGCGGGAGAACCCGAGTAGGAGGTTCTCGGGATGAAAAGTGATTTTTACACAGCAATTGCCCAGATAGCTGCCGAGCGTGGTATTCCGAAAGAAGCCGTTCTCGCCTCAGTGGAGCATGCGCTCAAAACCGTCTATAAGAAAATGACTGGCTCCGAAGAGGAAGTCGACGTCATCATCGATTCCGGTACCGGCTCGATGCACGTTTTCATTAACAAGAACGTGGTCGCCGAGGTAGCCGACCCGCTCACGGAAATCAGCGTCGAAGAGGCGCGGGTTCAGAAGCCGGATGCTGCTCCGGGAGACGCAATCCGTCTGGAACGAACTCCGGAGAATTTCGGACGCATCGCCGCACAAACTGCCAAGCAGGTTGTGCTTCAGCGAATACGCGACTATGAGCGCGACACTGTCTACGAAGAGTACGCTGATCGGCAGGGCGAATTGATAAACGGAATCGTTCAGCGTGCGGATGCTCGGGCGGTCATCGTTGAGCTCGGCAAGGCCGAAGCGGTCATGCCTGCTCGCGAACAGGTTCCAACCGAACGCTATCGTCCCGGTCAACGCCTTAAGGTGTACCTCGTCGAGGTAAACAACGAAACAAAGGGTCCGCAACTCATTGTCTCTCGCTCGCATCCCCACCTGATCAAGAGACTCTTCGAAATTGAGGTTCCGGAAATTTACAGCGGCGCAGTTGAAATCATGGAGGTGGCTCGAGAGCCTGGACTACGCTCCAAGGTTGCCGTTGCAGCTCGCCAGGAAAAGGTCGATCCGGTTGGATCGTGCGTTGGAGTGCGTGGCGTGCGCATCCAGAACATCGTGAATGAGCTCTATGGCGAAAAGATCGATGTCATCGAGTGGTCACCTGACACGGCTCAATTCATTTCCAATGCACTCAGTCCCGCCAAGCCTTCAAGCGTCACTCTCAACGAGGCGGAGAAAGTGGCCACGGTTATCGTGCCTACTGATCAGATGTCGCTTGCCATCGGCAAGGAAGGGCAGAACGCCCGCCTGACATACAAACTTACAGGATGGCGCATCGACATTAAGGATCCAGAGTCACTTCGCGAAGAAGGCCTGGAAATGCTCCGTGGAGGCCAGGCATCGCTTGAAGCGCCGCAAGACGAGTTCGAATGGCACGGTCGGCAACCGCGGCTGGTCCGAACCGACGGCATGATCACCGTCCGGGACCGGGATTTTGGCCCGCTCGAGCCGTCGCTTGTTGGCATGAGTGTCGATGTCGAAGTACGAGACGATGCCCTTGAGGTCTACTACAACCGTGACCTTCGGGCGCGCTACAGTGTCGAGAGTGGTGACCTACTCCCGCTCGATGACCTCACAGGCAGTTTCGGCGACTAGCTGATCATTGCCGGAAATGAGTGGTGATCCGCTATGGCTGGAGAATCCCACGGGTCTGCGATGCAGACGCAACGGCGCCGAAAAGGACCTCGGGTCAAACCGCAACCGCAGCGCACGTGCATCGCCTGCCGTGACAAGACCTCAAAGAGGGCCTTGATTCGCATCGTCCGATCTCCCGATGGCACGGTGTCGGTCGACCTAACAGGAAGGGCCAACGGAAGAGGAGCATATTTGTGTGACGTTCAGACCTGCTGGCGTCGAGCACTTGATTCGAATCTCCTTGGCCACGCGCTGAGGATCGAGATCGACGAGACGTCCAGGGAGACCCTGAGTGCATTCGCGGCTTCTCTCGCAACATCAACGAAGTCTGACGGATCTGATTCGTAAGGAGAATTTAAGGGAATGACCGATACATACAGAGGAGCTCGACCGTCCGGGGGACGCCGCACCGGCGGGAAAAAAGGAAAAGGACAGCGAACAGGTGGCTCGCGAGTCGTGGCAGTTCGCCGAACAGCGCCAGTTGTCCGCGAACCGGTTGGCTTGCCTCCGGTCCTAACCGTTGCCGAACTTGCAGAAAAGCTGGAAGCGACTCCAATTGAGGTCATCAAGGAACTGATGAGCATGGGCATCATGGCCGCCATCAACGTTCAGATTGATTACCCCACGGCATCCCGGGTCGCCGAAAACCTCGGCTGGGAGACATTCGAACAAGTACCGGAAGCCGTTCAGGCAGCTGCGGCTGATTTTGAAAGCCGCAAGGCAGAGTCCCACACCGATCCCGATGCGGTGACCCGGCCGCCGGTGGTCACTATCATGGGGCACGTCGATCACGGTAAAACGAAACTACTGGACACGATCAGGTCCACAAATGTCGCAGACGCTGAAGCCGGAGGTATCACTCAGCATATCGGCGCCTACCAGATCGAAACGCAGGGACGAAAAGTTTCATTCCTTGACACACCAGGACACGAAGCGTTCACAGCGATGAGGGCCCGCGGTGCACAGGCAACTGACGTTGCAGTCCTGGTCGTCGCGGCGGACGACGGCGTCATGCCGACCACCAGAGAAGCCATCGCCCACATTCGGTCCGCCAGCGTTCCCATCATTGTTGCGATCAACAAGATCGACCTTCCTTCGGCGAATCCGGATTTGGTTAAACAGCAGCTCTCAGAGCTCAATGTTGTCCCAGAGGAATGGGGCGGCGACGTTCCCTTCGTCGAAGTGTCTGCCCTGCAGGGTCTGGGCATCGAAGATCTGCTTGAGGTTGTGCTTCTCGTCGCAGATGTCAACGAGCTGAAAGCCAATCCCCACAAACTCGCAAACGGCGTCGTCATCGAAGCCAAGGTAGACCGGAATCGCGGGCCAATTGCAACGCTTCTTGTGCAAAGTGGTTCATTGAATCTGCGCGATACAGTCGTCGCAGGGACCGCAATTGGACGGGTCAAGGCGATGTTCGACGATCGCGGCAAGCGCGTCCGTCGAGCCGACCCAAGCATGCCGGTTGAAATCCTTGGCCTGCTCGAACTCCCGCAAGCCGGCGATCCGTTTCAGGTGATTGAAGATGAGCGAGCAGCTCGCCAGATCGTCGAACAGCGGCAAGCTCAGAAACGTGCAGAGTCGCTGACCGGTGATCGCGGAATCAAGCTGACAGAACTGTACAACCAGGTTCGAACTGGTCAGACTGCCGAGCTTCGGGTGATCCTCAAAGCCGACGTGCAAGGTTCTCTGGAAGCCATTCAGGCAGCGCTCCTGAAGCTCAACGATACGAGCGACGAAGTAAAGCTAAGCATTACCTACGCAGGAACAGGTGCAATCTCCGAGTCTGACGTGAGTCTGGCGTTCACCACCAAGTCCATCATTATTGGCTTCAACGTTCGGCCCGATGTCGCTGCCAAGCGCGCCAAAGATGCTTCTGACATCGACGTTCGCTTCTACACCGTCATCTACAACCTGATCGACGAGATCAAGGCCGCGATGAAGGGCATGCTGGCGCCAATATTCGAGGACGTCACCGACGGCTACGCTGAGGTGCGAGAAACATTTCGCCTGCCATCTGGCGATACTGTCGCTGGGCTCTACGTTCTGGATGGCAAGGTTGTCAGAAACTCTCGCGCCCGGGTGCTGCGCGATGGCACCGTGATACACGAAGGCTCTATCAAGTCCCTCAAGCGATTCAAGGACGATGTCCGTGAAGTGGCCACAGGATACGAATGCGGTCTGGGGTTGGACTCGTTCAATGACCTGCAGATCAAAGACCAGCTCGAGTTCTTCCATCGAGAGGAAGTAGCCAGAAAGTAGTGCCGGTCGGGGCAAGCTGGCAACAGCTTGCTCTCGACCGTATTGGCATACGACCCGAAGTCTGGAGGATCCATCCCATGAGCCGCCGAACTCGACAGGTAGGCGACCTGATTCGCGAAGAAGTCGATGACATTATTCGCAACGATGTGAGTGACCCGCGCATTGGGTTTTTTACGATCACCCGAGTGGAAATGAGTCCGGACCTTCGATCCGCCTCTGCATACATTTCCGTACTCGGATCAGAAAATGAGCGGCAGGACACGCTGTCAGCGCTCGCATCAGCCTCCGGCTACATTCGCCGCCATCTCAAACCTCGATTGCGCATGAGGCAAATTCCTGAGATTTCGTTTGTCGATGATCGGTCAATGGAATACGCGCAGACGATTTCAACAGCAATTAATCAGCTCAGGCCACGTCCAGCCGCTGACTCGGACCGCAAGGAGCCGAAATCATGACGGAGCCTGCCTGGCAGATTGACCCCGATCAGGCGTTGGCTTGCCTCGATCTGATGCGCCAGTCCGCCAGAATCTGCATGCCAACGCACCAGAACGTCGACGCCGATGGATTCGGTTCTCCGTTGGCGATCGTGCACGCTCTGAAACAATTCGACATCGAGTCGTTTGTACTCGTTAGCGACGGCAAGCTGCCTGATTCCCTTCGTTTCTTGCCAGGAAGTCGTTCAGCGATTTCCTATGGTCGAACCGAATTGCCTGACTATGATCTTCTCTGTCTGGTTGATTGTTCTGACAAGCGCCGACTCGGCGATTTCTATTCCGACGACCCGTCTCGAGTCGACGGAGACCCGCCGATCGTCAATATCGATCACCATATTACGAATGATCACTTCGGTACAGTCAATCTGGTCGAGCCCCTTGCAGCTTCAACCGCCGAAATCGTTACTGATTTACTGGATATCTGGGGCGTCGAGAAAACAGTCCCCATCGCTCAGTGCCTTCTCGCTGGCATCTACGGTGATACGCTCGGGCTTCGCACCGAAGCCACGACCTCCCGGACGATGCGCATGGCCGCTGATCTGGTCGACGCGGGAGCGAATCCATCAAGCATCACGGACGCTCTTTTTCGACTCAAACCCGCGTCCACGGTATGTCTCTGGAGGCATGCGCTGGACAACGTCACCTGGACTGGCAAGCTGATCTGGACCGAGATCACCCGATCGATGCTTGCAGATTGTTCTGCCGATCCTTCAGAAGCGGAAGGGCTCGTCAATTTTCTCGCAGGCACACATGGCTCCAGAGCCGCTGCAATCCTGCACGAAAATTCAGAGGGATGGCGGGTAAGCCTTCGCAGCATGTCAGCCGACGTTGACGTTGCGGCCATTTCAGCCGAGTTCGGCGGCGGTGGTCATCCTCGTGCAGCTGGATGCCAGGTGATCGGTGGCGAAGATGAGCGCACGCATTTCGTCGAAACTGTCGCGGCGCGCATCGAGCGGAATCCCTCCCCCTAGCGATGCCCAGGCGTGAAACTCCCCGTTTCCACGGGTTCCTGGTGATCGACAAGCCCGCAGGATTGACGAGTCATGACGTTGTCAATCGTCTGCGCAGAATGACCGGACAGCGATCCGTCGGCCACACAGGCACATTGGATCCCGCGGCCACCGGCGTCCTTCCAGTCGCTCTGGGTTCAGCGACCAAGGTCATCAACCACATATCCGACACCAGCAAAACGTACATCGCAGAGGTCACGTTCGGTGTCCAGACTGACACATACGATATTGATGGCACGATTACGGCTGTCCAAGATGTCGGTCGGCTCTCAGCCCAAACCATAGCTGCCGCGCTCTTGCCGTTCGTTGGCCGAACGGTTCAGCGGGTGCCAGCCTATTCTGCGGTACAGCGTGATGGTGTTCGCCTCTACTCACTGGCCCGAAAAGGAGTGGAATTCGAGTTGCCAGAACGGGAGATCGAAATCTTCGCCCTGGATCTACTCGAATGGTGCAGCCCTGTGGCCACGATCTGCATAGACTGTGGCGCTGGAACCTACATCCGGTCACTGGCGTCAGATCTCGGAGCGATGCTCAACACAGGCGCCCATCTCTCCAATCTCATCAGAATACGATCCGGCGAATTCACGATTGACCAGGCCTGGACACTGAATCAGCTGGATGAAATCGATATCGAGTCCCAGTTCGCGTCACTGGCAATCCATCCAGATTCGCCAATACAGGAAAACCCCGCGATAATCCTCTCACGAAATGAACGGAGGCTTTGGGACCATGGAAACCCGACGCCGACATCTCAACTCGAAGCCGGCACACTTGTGAGAGCCTACTCCGAAGAAGGTGACTGGATTGGATTGGGTACCGTCCGCGCAACGTTCGACACCCTTTTCGTTCAACCGGTGAAGGTGGTAAATCTGTTGAGCAACACTGGCCAGAGAGCCTCGGCTGGAACGTCGGCCGCGCATGGTTAAGTCGATGCAGGAACCATCTGTGGTAACCATTGGGACGTTTGATGG
>JBGTJM010000487.1:0-6629 GCA_041745115.1 Thermomicrobiales bacterium | reverse complement strand
CGGTCCCGGGCCCACATTCCCGGTCGCGCCCTGCGTGAAAATGCACGTCGCTCCCGTTAGCGACTCCACCGTCTGCTTCAGCGCTCCCGGCCAGTCAGAGCTGATCAATCGACAGGTCGGACCCAGCGTCGTCGGATGCATGGTGTACCCCACAACAGCCGCCAGTGGTCCCCCGTCAGCCCGGTCAATTCGCAACACGAGCACATCCGGATCGATGATTCCGTCCGGATTGACCCCAGTGACCATTCGCCCTTCCGGAGAGGTTTCCCGCCGGTTCACCGCCACATCACTCGAGCCTCTGCCAGCTCCGACGATCGCATCCACCATCGCGTGCTTTGCTGCCATCGCCGCGCCCGCTGCATAGTCGGGCAGCTGCCGGTAGTACGTCTGGAACGCCTCCAGCCCCTCTTTGATCCAGTCCCACGAGCTCGGTGGCGGACCAGAATGCGCGTGAGTCACGCTGACTCTTACATGCTCGGGCGGAATCCCGAGCACCTCGCTCACACGCTTCCGAATCGCCTTCGTCTCGGCAGTATTGATAATCACAAGATCGAAATCGAGCCAGACACCAGTCGTCTGACCGTCACCGACCACCAGCGCGGTCACCCACAAAGGAGAGTCGATCCCGTCCGGCTGAATATGCGTCTGCGCTCCCCACCCGGCATGAGGCGTCGTAAGCGGCGGCGTGATGTCAACACGACCAACACCTGCTCGAAATGCGGATCTAGTCATTGTTCAATGGCTCCAGCTGAGCGCCTCTGGGCGCGAGATTCAGATTGATCGGCATCGTACCGCCAAAAGAGCAACTTTGCGACGACCACTCGCCCTTGCGTGCAGAAGCCGGACAAGCGAACACGGCCTGCCGATTATTCAGGCAAATTGAGATAGCCAAGCGCTTCAAACTGCAGCCGGCGGCAGCGTGTTTCGCACGAGCTCGGCACAAACGTGGTCGATCTGACGGACGCCGTTTCAGACATAAAGATCGCGGGCATGATCGAGGATCCCAGGCACAATCAAAACCATTCATTCCTTCGTCTGCGAATATGAGTCTTGGCAGATTCCGCGCTGATCTCAGGCCACCCGCATTCCATCAGCCGGCACGTGGTCTAATGGTGCTACCGGCGTTGGCTTTGTACAATGGCTATGAGACAAAAAGTCGGTGAGGACCGCGATGTCCAACTCTTCACCCGGCCTGGAACGCGCGCACACACGGGCCACCCTCAGGGTTTTCCCTGAGCGAAGTGGCCCTGCACGGTCCCTGTTGCCTGCTTCACTCACGCCACTGGTCGGGCGAGAACAAGATGCGGCGCTGGTTGCCGACATGCTGACCAGCGCCGATGTCCGGCTGGTCACGCTGACCGGTCCTGGCGGGATCGGCAAGACCCGCTTGGCCCTTCAACTGGCCGCCGACCTTGCTGATGCATTTCTCGACGGGGTCACGTTCGTCGATCTGGCCCCATTGCTGAATTCCGATATTGTAATCCCGGCCATCTGTCAACGACTTGGTCTTCTTCCAGACACAGCCCGTCCTCCGATCGAAGCACTTCAAACCTATCTGCGCTCCCTGGAGACGTTGCTGGTCCTCGATAACTTCGAACAGGTCCTCAGGGCCGGTCCGGAACTCACTGAAGTGCTCAAAGCTTGCCCTCATGTGAAGATGCTGCTGACGAGCCGCACGCGTCTCCATCTTTCTGCCGAGCACGCCGTGCTGGTTCCGCCATTGGCGCTTCCGACCGATACCAACCGTGGCTTCCCTCTCTCATCGCCCGCCGACTTATCTGAAGTAGCAGCGGTCAGGCTATTCGTGCAGCGAGCACGAGCAGCTGACCCGGCGTTCGCGCTAACCGAGCAAAATAGCCAGGCAGTGTCTGCTATCGTCCAGCGCCTGGACGGACTGCCCCTGGCGATCGAGCTGGCTGCAGCCCGCATCCCGCTCTTCACCCCTTCGGAGCTCGTTGAGCGGCTGGAGCATCGACTGCCTCAGCTAACCGGCGGACCGCACGATCATCCGAAGCGGCTCCAGACAATGCGCAACTCCATTGCCTGGAGCTACGACTTGCTCACCCCCGCAGAGCAGGCGGTCTTCCGCTGCCTGGCGGTGTTCGCCGGCGGCGGCACTCTGGCAGCGGCAGAGGAAGTCTGCAAAGGCCAGCAGTTGGAGCCTGTCTCCGTTGACCCCAACAAGATCCGGGAACAAGATGAGACCGAAGCACAGTCTCCGGCTTCTGACCCACTGCTGGCGACATCAGGATTGGTTGACATCATCGAGTCATTGACGAACCAGAGCCTGCTCGAAGTCGTCAAGCCGGTAAGCCACGAATCGGCTGGCAGCCCTACCCGGCTCATGATGTTGGAGACAGTTCATGAGTTTGCGGCGGACCAGCTGGCGACCATCGGTGACCATTCTCCAGCGCGGCGCCACGCCGCCTACTATCTGGCGCTGGCCACCCGCGCAGCCCGAGTGTTTTATGGCGATGAGTCTGGAGATTGGCGTGACCTGATCGAGCCCGAGCAGGGCAATTTGCGGGCCGCACTGGCCTGGGCAGTAGAGTCAGGCGAAGCAGATATTTCGCTTTCTCTCGCCAGTGCAATGGAATGGGCCGCCTTCCTGGCGCGAGGCGTGTGGGATCCAGTTGGATTGGCAGCTGCTCTCGCCCGCGAACAGGAGCAATGGGTGCAACGGGCTCTTGCCATGCCAGGCGGCTCGCCAGCAGCACGCGCCAGGGCACTGATCAGCGCCGCTTGGGCGACCCTTGTCCGGGATCTGCCCAGGTCATCGTCGCTGAGCGAAGAAGCGCTTGAGCTTGCCCGCCTCCACGAAGACCCGTTCGCGCTGGCCAATGCATCCGCGGCTCGGGGTCTCGCCGCTCTGCACCAGGGCGATACGGCTCTGGCATTGCCCTACCTGCACGATGCACTGTCCGGCTTTCGCGCACTCGATCAGCCGGGCCGTGCGGCCTGGGTTCTCAGCGAGCTGGCAGTCACCGAGACCCGCAAAGCCGTCGATGAGGGTGGCGATCCGGCTGCCCTCGCCCGCGCCGTTGAGTACTACGAGGAGGCTCTGGCATTCTTCGAGACCATCGGCCAGAACCGGGGAATTTCCCGTGCCATGCATGGCATGGCGTATGTCGCCTACAAGCAGCGAAAGCTGCCCAAAGCCCTGAAGCAAATCCGCGAAATTCTGATCCGGGATTGGGAACAACGTGCGCCAGTCACCCACTACATTGAGGACATCGCAGACATCGCTGGCCGGATCGGGCGCCCCGACGTGGCAGTGCGGCTCTATGGCGCGGCTGAGGCTCAGCGTGAGCGTGTCGGCAGACCAATTCACTCGTTGTTCCGCGAAGAGTATGAAAGCGAAGTAGCGATCTCGCGACAGGCGCTGAGTGAGTCCGCGTTCACAGAGGGTTGGGCTGCCGGCAGGGCTCTGACATTGGAGGAGGCGGTCGGGGAGGCCCTGTCCTCATTTGAACGAGAGTCCGCCGGGTCTGGGCACCTGTTGGGAATCACCTCAAGGGAGCACGAGGTCCTGAAGTTGCTTGTCGCCGGCAAATCCGATCGAGATATCGCCGAGGCCCTCTTCATCAGCCGTCGCACGGCCGAGGGCCATGTTCGGAGCATTTGCCGGAAGCTCGGCGCCCGCTCCCGCGCCGCTGCTGTCTCCGCCGAATTGGCCAGCGGAATGGCCGACCCACCATCTCAGCCCCAGGATTCGCCCCACCATCCCGCATAAGCCGATAGAACCATGAGCGTCACAGAAGCACCGATTGAGCAAATCACCGCACCGTTGAACACGTAGTTTTACGGGTAGACCGGGATCGAATGCAGCGATACCGTAGTCGTATCGCGTTGGAGAGCACGTTAGTGAGTTTTCGACCGGGCAGTGCTCAGCTGCGCCCTCCGCATCCAGACTGCGGCTCGAACCGTCTGCGAACAGGTCCGAGGTGTTTTCATGCGCCGCTTATCAATCATCGAATCCGAATCCGGCCAAATTCATGAAGCGACCATTCTCGCTAACCCCACCAGCCACCGGCATCTCATCCGGCAAACCAGACAACGTCTGGCTCGGCTAACAATCAGCAATTTGCGCCATCACTCAGAAAATCCACCAGCCAGCGACGGTGCTACTGACCAGGAGCTGGTGCGACTCACCGGTCCGCTGGGCCGGCTGGGTGCCGAGGACGTGCGATGGGATCTGATCGGCTCAGCCCACACCGGTCGTCGCCACCGAATTTGAGCCCACACCATGCTCCTTGAACGAGCAGCTGACATGCGTCGAGGAAGCACGTTGCGAGTCAGAACCCCCGCGGCCAATTACCCCTATCCGAACGCCTGACCTGTCGACCCACCGGCCTACACCGCCGGAGTGATCCTCGCCAGGTCCAGATACTCGGCCAGCAGCTCGACCGACCGCAGTCGCGTCCCCACCGAAAGTGCCCGATGCACCAGGATCAGCTCGTCCGCGCCTGTCATCCGCTGAAAGTCATCCAGACAAACCGCAACCTCGGCCGGCGTTCCAACACCACTGAAGTGCAGCATTTCATCGACCACGGCTCCCCGCGGAGATTGCAAAAGCGCATCGACCTCCTCGAACGTCAACCGCTCCCGTCCCCGGCTGAACATTTCTCGCGCCCAGTTCCGCCGCATCTGCGCGAACTCGGCAGCGGCAACCTCCCGGGTTTCAGCCGTCACCACACCCACACCCGCCATCACATAAGGACGCTCCAGCTGCGCCGATGGCTGAAACCCGTCGCGATACAGACCGATCGCCTGATGCATCGCCTTTGGGGCAAAATGAGATGCGAACGCAAACGGCAACCCCAGCATCGCCGCCAGCTGCGCGCCAAACGTCGATGAACCCAGGATATACAGCGGAACGTGCGTCCCTTCACCAGGGATCGCTCGCACCCCCGAAATCGGACTCTGGTCTCCAAGAAACGCCTGCAGCTCCATCACATCCTGTGGAAAATGCTCGGCGGTCATTGGGTCCCGCCGCAAAGCCCGAGCCGTTGCCTGATCGCTACCCGGCGCCCGACCCAGACCAAGATCGATCCGGCCAGGATGCAGCGTCGCCAGCGTCCCGTACTGCTCCGCAATCACCAGCGGCGAGTGATTCGGCAGCATCACGCCACCCGCCCCGAGCCGGATCGATCCCGTATGCGCCGCAATATGTGCAATCAGCACCGATGTCGCCGACGACGCGATCGTCGACATGCTGTGATGCTCCGCATACCAGACACGGCGGTACCCCGCGTGCTCTGCCAATTGAGCCAGCATCAAACTGCCCGCAAAACTGTCGGCAATCGTCTCGCCCTCACCAATCGAGGCAAGATCCAGTATCGATAGAGGAACCTTGGTCATGATTGCCCGCTAGCGTTCGTGATCTACCAGCATCGCCCCAATTCGACGATCGCCAGACCACCAGATGAACCGCCCCTGAGAGTACATGATGACTCCGCACCAGTCACGAGTCACCCCAACCTCCGAACGCCCAGCCGTAGGGGCGGGACCTGTGCCCGGCCGTCCAGATCAGAACTAATTATCTCCTGCCGCATCAGGTCCACCATCGAAAGGCTCTCATTCCCATTCCTTGAATGCGAGGAAATAAGAAGACTTCCAGCCTGTATACTGATGTCACGCTCGAAATGCAAGGCAGGCGACTCATGCACACCAGAACAATCACATTTGACATCGGCGAAGAAATCGACCGCGAGCTCCAGCGCTTGGCGCGTGAAACTGGTCAGGATGAGCGAGATATCGCACGAGCTGCATTGATTGAGTGGCTCGAGGACATCGAAGACACCAGAGACGCAATGGCCATCCTCGCACGCAACGAGTCGTCGACCAGCATTCACGACCTCAGAAGACGCCTTGACCTGGAACGTTGAGTTCCTGCGGTCTGCAGAGCAACAACTTGAAAAGGTCGGCCGGACCTGGCAAGCCCGTATCCTTGATTACATTGAGTATCGAATTGCCGAGCTCGAAGACCCCCGAGTGCGGGGTAAGCGCCTGACAGCAGAGAGTGCGGGGCTATGGAGATTTCGGCTGGGCGACTATTGCATCATCTGCGAAATTGTCGACAATGAGCAGCTCTTGAGAGTGGTCAAAATTGGACACCGTCGCTCGATCTATCGATGAGTTCGATCTCGAAGAGTCCAGGCAATGGTCCAAAACTGCCTCGTCGTGCTGAGCAAAGCGAAGCATCTCCTGCCGCAGCAGTCACGCCAACACTCACCCACCCGTAGGGGCGGGACCTGTGCCCGCCCGTCCAGATCAGAGCATTGCCACGTGCCGCGCGCTCGACTCGATCACCATTGCAAGCGCTACGTATTCAGCACTTCGTAGTCCCACGCTCCAAGATCCACCTCCGGCACATCCTCCAGACCGAGCCGGTGCAACATGTGCACGATCTCGGAACGATGTTCCGCATCGTGCTGAGTCACCGCCAGAATCGTCCCGCTCATCGACTTCCGCACCTTCCAGTGGTCGATGAATGTGTCACCCAGCCGCCCCTCATCCCGAAGCTGCCGCGCAAGCTCAGCAAACGCCTCAAAACGTCGCTCGAAGTCATCACGCAACCCAGCGATCGACCGCCCGGTTTCCTCCGGCTCCTCGCTGATCAGTTCCCC
>JBGTJM010000486.1:0-1815 GCA_041745115.1 Thermomicrobiales bacterium | reverse complement strand
GCGAATCTCGGCATCTCGATGCAATCGGGCAGCCAGGCCACCAGGGCAGTCGCGGACATCATCCTGCTGAACGATTCGTTTGCCGCGGTGCCCGCAGCGTTTGCGGAGGGTCAGCGGATCCGGCGGGGCCTGCAGGATATTCTGGCCTTGTTTCTGGTCAGAGTACTCACGGTTTCTTTGCTGATCGTGGCGGTGATTTTTGTCGGTGGCGGTTTCCCATTCTCTCCGGCAACCATGACGCTGCTGACAATGCTCACGGTTGGAATCCCCACATTCGCCCTGGCATTGTTTGCCCATCCAGGCCATGTGCCCGCACGGATATTCAGGCCGCTGTTTCGCTTCGTCTTGCCAGCGACCGGGCTGTTGCTGGTGATGTCTCTGGCGGTCTACCTGGGGTTCTACTTCCTGCACGATGTCGATCTCGACGACCTGCGAGCCGGCAGTGCGGTAGAAGCGGTGCGGCCGCAGGTATCGAACGCGCTGGCCCGCGATGCGCTGACCTATGTGATGGTTCTGGCCGGACTCGTACTGGTGGTCTTCGTCGCTCCGCCGAACAAATGGTGGGCCGTCATCGAAGAAACGGAACACGACTGGCGCCCCACCATCGTGGCGGCTGCAATGGTGCCGCTTTACGTTGCCATCCTGTCGATTCCGTGGACCCGAAACCTGTTCGATATTCGCATCCTGCCAATGCGAGACTACGTGCTGATCGCGATCGCCGTGATCGTCTGGGCGCTGGCGCTACGGTATGTCTGGAAGCACAAGCTGTTCGAGCGCTTCCTCGGGCTCGGATGAACCGTGCTGATTTCCAGTTTCAATAGACTGTCAGTGGCCGGTCGCAAACGCCTTTCGGGCTCGTCGTATCTGGTCCGCGTGGTCGTGAGCATGATTCGCGTAGTATCGGAGCCATTCTTCGGCGCTGAATGGGCCAGATTCTGTGTGCGTGCCCGCGCTCGACCAGTCATCGTCTGACATTCGATCGAGAAACTCAGCCGTGACTGCCCGAGCTGCTCCAAAGGCCGCCATTGATTGCCCGATTGGACGGTCGTAGTAAAGCGTCCGGGCAAAGCGCTCCTGGTCATATCCCTGAATTGTGGCGTGGTCTTCTGCGACGAGCAATCGAATCCGCATTGCCGATGTCATCTCACTGTCAGCGAGATGGTGGACAACTTCCCTCGGATTCCACTCGCCGGGTGCTTCAGGCGCATTCAACTCGTCTTCGGAAATGCCCTCAAGCGAACGGCCAACCTCAGCGTGGCCATCACGATACCGATCGATGAGCGATCGTCGCTCCTGCAAGCTCAGCATTTGTTCAGATTTTCCTCCTCACGGTCACGGACAAATCGTCTGTGAGGATAGACCAGGATTGGCCCAGCCGGAGCAGCAATTCCCATCGGACTTCGAGTCGTTCGGCCAGTCTCGAGTGACAAGCTCGGACCGACATAACCGCTACCAGGCTGTCCAACCGCCGTCAACGTAGAGGGTCTGACCGGTCACGTAGCTCGCGGCATCCGAAGCAAGGAATACGACTGGTCCCTTCAGCTCTTCAGGGCGGCCAACTCGGGCCATTGGCGTGCGCTGCTCGACGACAGCCAGGATCTGCGGATCAGCAAGAAAGCCTTCGGTCATGGCGGACGGGAAGTAGGCCGGCCCGATGGCGTTGACCGTAATACTGTGAGCCGCCCAGTGCACCGCGAGATCGCGCGTGAGATTCACAACCCCGCCCTTGCTTGCGGCGTACGCGGCAGCAGGAATTGGTTGTGATGCGACTCCTCCGAGAATCGAAGCTATGTTGATGATGCGGCCTCCATGACC
>JBGTJM010000485.1:0-2910 GCA_041745115.1 Thermomicrobiales bacterium | reverse complement strand
ATAAAAGCGCTTGTTGGCAGCAATCTCGGCCGAGATTGCCGTCAGATGATGTATTCCGGTCAAATCCATAGAAATACTCCGAGCACGAAGGAAGCGACTGACTGCGTAAACTGTACCCCGGCAATCCGAGTGGATTCGTAGTGCTGCCGATTTCCATTTGCTGAAGTCCCTGTTCAATCGCCTTCGTTTCGGCCAGATTTGGATAGATGAGTCAAGATTCCTCACATCAACCCACCATCTATCTGGATGCGGATGCGTGTCCAGTCAAAGATCATGTTTACAAAGTTGCAGCTCGGTATGGCGTTCACTTGTTTGTCGTGGCGAACGCTCCAATGCGTCTACCCGAGCTACCCGGCCTTTCACGTCGAATGGTGATCGCTGGATCAGAGCCTGACGCCGCGGACGACTGGATCGCATCGCACGCCCTCCCAGGCGACCTCGTGCTCACAGCGGACATTCCCCTTGCGTCACGAGTGGTTCCGAACGGCATTCGCTGCCTCGACTTTCGTGGCGGAGAGTTCACCGAGGCCTCGGTTGTCAATGCCCTGGCGGGCCGTGATCTGGGGGCGTATCTCCGCTCGATGGGACTAACAACGGGCGGACCGTCCGCGCACTCACCGAAAGACAAATCCCGCTTCGCGTCCCTGCTGGACAACGCAGTGAGCAAACTCGTGCGAGACGCCCAGAAGGGCAGTTAACGACAGGCGTGCAGATTACCCGGTCCGATTTGGGATAACCTCTCGATGTATGGCCGCTGAGCAGCAAGGAGTCCACGCGATGCACGTGTTAATAGGCGAAATCTCCCAGGAGGTATCCACCTTCAATCCGGCGACAAGTCACATCTCCGACTTCACCTTCTCTCATGGGTCCGAGGTGCTCGACTTTCACGACGGCAAGCAAATGGAGGTCGGTGCCGCCATGGAAATCTTCCGCGAAGCGGGAGTGCAGTTCACCGGGACGTTTAGCGCTCGCGCCATTACCTCAGCGGGGACTCTCGGCGCCAGCGATTGGGATGCCATTTCCAGAGATTTTCTGAGTGCACTTGAAAAGGCTCCGAAAGTCGACGGTATCTACTTCTCGATGCATGGCGCCATGTGCGCTGAGAACGAATTCGATCCCGAAGGCTACCTGTTGCAGGAAGCCAGAAAGATCGTCGGCGATCAGATTCCCATTGTGGTGTCGCTCGACCTGCACGGCATCGTGACGAACCGGATGCTCGAGCACTCGGACGCCGTCGTCGTCTACCACACCTATCCTCACATTGACCTTGCCGAAACGGGAGCTCGCGCCGCCAGGCTCCTACTCCGTATTCTGAACGAGGGCGTACGGCCCGTGACCGCGATGGTTCGCATTCCTGCGCTCGTTCGAGGAGACGAGATGATCACCGATTCGGGACTCATCGCCCCGCGAATTCGTGAATGCCAGGACATTGAGGCATCGAGCAACGGCCTTTCCGCAGGCATGTTCTGGGGCAATCCGTTCACAGACGTCCCAGACCTCAGCTCGAACAGCCTCGTCGTGCTCGACGATGACGAATCGGGTGCGGAAACATTGGCGACCGATTTGGCACTCAAGTTCTGGAATGACCGGGCAGCGATGCAGGCGCCACTGGTGGCCGTCTCCGACGCAGTTGCCCAATCTCGAAATGCCACCGGCCCCGTCGTCTTCATCGATGCAGCGGATGCCCCCAGCTCTGGAGCATCTGGTGACAGCAACGTCATCCTGCGGGAGATTCTGGAGTCAGCTCATCCTGGCAGCGCACTAGTACCCATTGTCGATGCACCAGCCGTCCAGCAGGCCTTCTCGGCTGGTGTGGGAGCCACCATCGAAACAACACTTGGTGGCACCGTCGATCCCGGCAGATTCGACCCGCTTCCGGTTTCTGCCCGGGTCAGACTCCTGTCCGATGGCCGATTCATCAATGAATCACATGGCACCGAATGGTTCGCCGGGAATACAGCGGTTCTGCAGATCGGGAAACATAGTGTGATTGCCACCAGCCGGGCCGTGAGCCTCTACGATCGGTCGATGTTCTACGCCACCGGCCAGGATCCTCGACGCTTCGACCTTATCGTCCAGAAGTCGCCTCATTGCCAGCATCGGTTCTTCGCTGAATGGGCTGAGAAGCTAATCGGGGTCGATGCACCAGGATCGACAAGCGCCAACCTGCCATACCTGGGTCATACCGTCTGCCGCAGACCGATGTATCCGATGGAGCCGGATACGACATTCTCTCCCGAAGTGCTGATCTTCCGCCGCAATGGGTGATCAAATGATCCCAGCGTAGAAAGGACGTCCAATGCGATATCCATTTGCCAGCACCATCCAATCGGAAGAGGCACTCCGTGCGATTCTCGGATTGCCCAGCGCCAGAGCCCTGGAAAAAGAGAAGTCGCAACTCGACAAGCATTTTCGTCTCTTCCTCAGCAGGTCGCCTTTTGCCCTCATCAGCACCGCAAATCGTACTGGGAAATGCGATGTGTCACCACGCGGCGATGGACCTGGCTTCGTCAAAGTGCTCGACGAACGAACACTCATGATCCCGGACCGACCGGGAAACCGCCGGGGCGATACACTCTCGAATATTCTGGAGAATCCCCAGGTTGGACTCCTGTTCATGATTCCCAACATTCAGGAGTCTCTGAGAATCAACGGCTCGGCCGTGATTGTCAATGACCAATCACTTTTGGAAAGTCTTGCTGCTCAGGGAAAAACACCCCAGCTGGCAATCGCAGTCGAGACGGAAGAAATCTACTTCCAGTGCGCCAAGGCCTTCCGCCGATCCGGGCTCTGGAACCATGAAGAATGGGAGGACCAGGCTGACTTCCCCTCATTGGGCCAGATCCTTCTCGACCAGGTGAATCCGCCCAATGCTACGCAGCAGAGCATTGACTGCGAACTGGAAGAGGC
>JBGTJM010000484.1:0-2725 GCA_041745115.1 Thermomicrobiales bacterium | reverse complement strand
TACATGAACATCATGGCATTGCCCACCATTGGCCACATGGTGATCCCTGGGATGGGAGAGAAGGACGTGGCTCTCGCTCGATTCAGCCAGACTGGACGTTCTTGATCTATCAGGATTTGATCGTTCATTGAGGGGACTCCTTCTGCTCAGGTTATGCTCATTGAGATGACGCCCGATGGTAGCACCAGAATGATCGGCATTGCGGAAGGGAGATTCGGGAAGCAGGTGATGATTCCGTTGCGCGACGAGGAATCCAGTCTGCCAGGTGATCTGTTCGCTGCAGAAGCGATCGAGCAGTTCAACCAGCGAAATGACCATAGTGCACTAGATATCCTCCTGAAGGCTGGGAATCTGAGTACTGACCACCCGGATGCCCTGGCGCTGCTGCTCTCATTTGCTGCAAGCCAACCCGACCCAGTGGAGATTGTCGAATTGGTGGAGCGATCGCTCGTTGGCAGAAATTTTCCCGCTGACGCCAGAATATCACTCACCAGCGACCTGATTCACACAGCAGGGGAGCTCAATGTTGCGATCGATGAGCGGCTGCTGACTGCCAGGGTACTTGAAGGACTGGCAGGATCAGATGTCGATCTCTGGTCGAGTTTCTCATCTGAGTGGTGGGCTCGCTTGCAGGGGCACGTGCGCCGTGACGACTCGAGCCTCGGCCTCCTCGAACAGCTGTTTTATGCTCCAGACTCGACAGGGTTGCCGGCCTTGGCACTCCAGTTTGCTGAGACGATAGTGGCGGAAGCCCCCGACGATCGGGAGTTTGTCCGGGCTATTGAGAGACTGCTGCACGCTGTGGGTCAGCGCGAGGCCGCCTACCAGATCGAGCGTGCTCGCCGAGCCCGGAATCAGAACAAGAGTGTGGAACAGCTCGCGATCCCTGAATCCAGGCTGGATCAGCAGGTTATTGCTGTCGCAGGTGGGCATCCTGGCCTGCGAGCGGCAATCAGGAGAATGGTAGGTCCACTTGGCGGGCAAACTGTCGACATTCCCGCCCGGTTCGAGGCGGTGCGCCGCGATCGGGATGTGTCAAGAGCTGTGCAGTCTGCGGACGCAGCGGTTCTCATTTCATCCCAGATCTCGCATAGTACCTCGGACCAGGTCAGAAGGGCAGCTGATCGACACAACGTGCCTATTCTGCTAGCGAGAAGTGCGAGCGCACACACAATAGTTCACATGCTGATCGATTGGACAGCGGTGAAGGGGCGTGACACCTCCCCGGAAAATGAGAGTCATTGGAATGAATAAGGCATGGCGCTGAATCGGAAGAACGCTGAACTGAATAACGTCGATTCAGCTGCGGAACGTCAGGCATATGACGCTTCGAACAATGCGAGCCGCTTGCCAGCCCAGTTATCAATGTTCGACCAGACCGTTGGGGTAGTTGGAACCGCCAAACGCGAATTGTTCATCGAAACGATCACTCGCTCCAGTTCGCTTTCCCAGGCTCGATCCGCGTATCAGCAACATCTCAAAGCGAGCGGTCTTTCGGACGCTACGATTCGATCCTACTCATACGACTTGACCAGATTTGCCGATCGCGTTGGAAACCGCAGAATCTGTGAGATTACGGACCGTCAGGTTGGTGTTTTCCTGGAACTCGCGACAAATCAGTCGAGCCGCAAGCGACGATTGACAACTCTGAGGAGTTTCTTCTCGTTTTTGATCGAAACAGTGGGTGCGCTGCATCTGGATCCAACAGACGGATTCCGGCCTCCCACAGTGCCCCTGAAGCAGGTTGAGGTGCTGACGCCTGAAGAACAGCGGCTGTTGATCGCCGCAGCGGATCGTGACGAGGCCTGGTCCGGGTTGGCGGTGAGACTGATGCTCAGGTTGGGTTTAGCCCGAAGTGAGCTTCTGGCGCTCACTGTGGACCACATCGAATTCGGCGAAGGCGGCGATCTGCTGGTACGCATCGAGGAAGAAGATCCGCGTCGCAAGCATCGATCACGCAGTCTCAGAGTTGAGGGGGATCTGGCTTCCTCGTATCAGTTGTTACTCGAGCGATCGATGCCGCAGCACCGTCTCTTTCCGATGGGCTATCAAGCGATCAATGGGATGGTCAAACGGGTGGGAAGAGCGGCCGGCCGCGATGCGCCGGTTACGCCTCTAATGCTGAGGCATACATTCGGAGTCGAGTTTGCGAAGACTGGCGCCGATGTGCATGACCTGATCCGGGTCCTCGGTCTGGTAGATGAAGCCCGAAACCGGAGGAGCGTGGAGCGATACCTGGCGGAATCGCGAGATCCAATACGGATCGGTGCTGTCGCATCAGGCGAGAGAAAGCCTGAGTAACTGCCGCGAAAGTTCAAGGATTTCGTCGCGGGATTGAACGCTGCGTCGCCAGCTTTCAGGAATGTTGTCGCTTCCATACAGCGCACCTGCTAAAGCACCTGCTACGGCACCTGTCGTATCCGCATCGTCACCTAGGCCGACCGCCGTTACCACGGCTTCCTCGAAGTTGTGACTCTGCGATACGCTCCAGAGCGCGGCTGTGAGCGTGTCGAGCACAAAGCCGCCAGACTGAATCGCGTCTCTTTCCGCTGTCGCTACGGATTGAATCGCGAGAACCACCTCCTGATTCTCGATCTCCGTAACCGCAGCATCCAGTGCTGACTCGAGGCCGTGCCCATCGAGGAGGTTCGCGATGGCCTGGTTGATAGCCACCGCCGACCGGACACACCGTGGATCAGCATGGGTCGTCCGGGCGCTCTCCTGC
>JBGTJM010000483.1:0-6376 GCA_041745115.1 Thermomicrobiales bacterium | reverse complement strand
GGTCTCCTGATCGACAATGGTCATCCGTTCCCGGATACCCCGCTCCAGTCGCTGGAACCCGGTGCGGACATGCATTTGGATCAGTTCACCAACTGCTCGAATACGCCGATTCCCGAGGTGGTCGATATCATCGTCACGACCGATTCCGTTATCGAGCCTGATCATCTCCCGGATGATTTCAACCAGATCTTCATTTGTCAATATCCGGCTCGTGATTTGCGCTGGAGTCCCGACATCCTCAGGATGAAGCCGCTGGTTCAACTTAAACCTGCCGACTCGCGCAAGGTCGTATCGTCGTTCGTTGAAAAAGAGGTTCTCCAGCATATTTGCAGCGTTCTCGCGCGTCGGCGGATCGCCGGGTCGAAGCCGCCGGTACAACTCGATCAACGCTTCTTCGCGTGAAGAGGTGCTTTCCTTTTCAACAGTCGATTGAATGAATTGCCGGTCAGGGTTGGTGTCGACATCGGCGAACAACGAAAGTAGCTCTTCATTGCTCTCATAGCCAATGGCCCGGAGCAATATCGTCACCGGCATCTTTCGCTTTCGATCGACCTTCACAGATAGAACGTCACGGTTGGATGTTTCGAATTCCAGCCATGCGCCTCGATTCGGAATCAGCTTCGCGGACGTCAGCAGTTTTCCAGACTGCAGATCGGGGTTTCGACTAAAGTACACCCCTGGAGAACGAACAAGCTGTGAAACAACCACGCGCTCTGCGCCGTTGATCACAAATGTCCCGTCCGTCGTCATCATCGGGAAATCACCGAGAAATATCCCGTCGGGTCCAGTTTCCTTGATTTCGCCCGTCTCGTGAATCACCAAACGAGCAGAGACTCGCAGCGGCGCTGCATAGGTCATATCCCGTTCCCGACACCAGACCTCACAAACCCTGGGATCATTCTTCGCTCGATCCTGCTCTTCGCCAGGAGGCATACGGGTCCAGGGGTCGTCAAACCGCGGATCGAAGATCGACAGCTCCATCTTCTTGTGATGGTCGGTAATCGGGGAAATCTCATCGAGTAGTTCGCGCAAACCTTCGGCAACAAACCACTTGAACGATTCGAGTTGCACCTGAATCAGATTTGGCATCTCCAAGGCCGTCGGAATCCGGGAGAAAGTACGCCGATCAACACCCAAATTTGACTGCACCTGCCGGTCGCCAGCGCCAATTACTGAAGGAAGATCGACCAAAACACCATTGCCACCCGCCATAAACTCAATCTCCTTCTATCTACATCCGATACTGAGTGCGCTGGCCTGACCAGCGAAGCGAAGCCGCACACTCGACGTCATACTTCGGGTTCAGATGCGTTGCTTGGGGTGCTTCATATTCCCACCAAAACCCTAGCGCTTTCGCCTGCACCAGGAGTACACTCATGGACACGACAAAATGGGAGGGCAAGGATCCCTCCCGTCGCTTTCATCAATGTGTGGGTGCTGACACGCACTCGTGATCCCAGACTGACGCTCCTCGGCGTTGGGCAGTGCCCGCAACCGCAAGAGAGTATGATACCCGTGCCTGCCCCAAAAGTCAAATGGTTGTGAAGCTAAGAAATCAGCCTCCGACCCCGCGCCATCTCACTGAACGCAACTGGGACAATTGCAGCAAACGCCTGATTCGAAACCCTGCTCCGCAGAATCGCCACGAACTTGCGCTCCTGACAGGCAGGTCGTGGGATCTCCGCAGCATCTGGGAAGCAAATTGAAGGCGGCTTTCAAGATCGACTGGCAAGTCACAGGTTCTCGAAGGTGTGCTCCAGATCATGCCCTCGTAAGGAACGCTCCAGCTGCCCATCCAGTGTTGCCACCAACGGTAATGTTCCACCATTGATACCCATCTGCTGCAACTGGTCCAGAGTTCACGGTCCCAACTGACCCGATCGCCATCGTGGTGATGATGGCCCCAAGTACGGACGGAGCCGCCCTGAGACGCAAGGAGTCGGTGGTCCGCACCTGATCTCCCTGTGAGTACGTCGGAGGCGTCGGAGATCCACTTATCTTCGTCAAAAACTCTCCCGCAGCCCATCCGCTCACTGCACCAACAGTAATGTTCCACCATTCATAGCCATTGGCCATCTGCGGACCTGAGTTGACAGTCCCCTGAGTGCCGCCGGCCATGGTCGTCAGTATGGTTCCCGCGATTGAGGGAGACGATCGCAATCGCAGAGACGTCGTGGTGGAGACTGTGTCCCCGGGCTGGAATCGCGCGCCAGGATTCGGAGGCGGCGGATCTGGAGGCGGAGTCGTGCTCGTTGGCGGGTCGGGCGGCGGAGACGCACTTTTCACCAGCGAGATATCTGCCGCCCAACCCACGCCCGCAGGTACCGTAATGTTCCACCAGCTGTACCCATCACCCGATTGCGGACCAGAGTTGACTGTCCCAATGGTGCCGGGAGCCATCGTGCTCAGAATCGACGCTCCAGTCGACGGAGAAGATCGCAACCGCAATGTTGCGGTTACCTGCACCCGATCGCCAGGAGCGAATTTCGGCGGAACTGGCGTCGGTGGGGGCGGAGGTGTTTGATTCGACTTCTTCAGATAATCTGCTGCGGCGTACCCAACTCCGGCCGTCGTCTGAATCTGGTACCAAAGCAGTCCGCTGCCTGATACAGGACCCGATAGGACAGTACCCAACGTGCCTGTTGCCATGGTCGTGATGATGAGCGCCGATGTCGACGGAGCGTTTCGAAGCCGGAGCGACGTAGTGGTCTCCACCACGTCACCCGGCACGATTGGAGTCGGCGGTCCGGGTGGCACACTCGAGATGAGCCGAAACGCATTCTGATTTGCAAATCCAAATGCGCCAGGCCCGTTCAGTGGACCATCATCCAGTTGATACCAGGTGATTCCTTGAGTGAACTTCGGCCCATTCACAACCATCAGCTGTCGATCGCGAGGCACCTGGTAGTAAACGGTCGACGATGTTGACGGTGTCGCAAACAGACTGACAGACGCGACGTTCACAGCCACGGTGTCGCCCACTGAAAATAGAGCGCCAGCGATGGCATCCGGCTCAGCGAGTTCCAGGAAGTCTGCAACTGCCCAGCCCGTAGCCTGATTTGTTTGCAGTCGGTACCAGTAGCCATTTTCCACGAGGGTTGGCCCGGCCAGGATCGTCCCAACAGTGCCATTCACCAGCTCAGCAACCATATTGAAGGACGTTCCAGCTCCTGATCGCAAACTCAACGGGCCATCATCATCGGTTGCAACGATCACGATGTCGCCGATAACAAGTCCCGCTGGCGGACCGGTCGGAGTCACCGCCAGCACTTCCGCAACCAGTTGCCTGATCAGAGGCAGGTCGTCATAAGCGAAGTTACCGGGGCATGTGGTGCTGTTGACATCGCGATGCCCGCAGATGGTAGGGAGGTTGGCAACCTGCCAGAAATCAGCAAATCCAAGTGGATCGAGATAGCGCACCAGCCACGCCAGAATCGTGACGAGGCCTGCCTGCGCACTCGCTGTCATATCCTGGAATCGAAAATCCCCCAGCACCGAAACGCCGGCAGAACCCGTGTTGTAGTTCCAGGCGTGGCCAGCAACGACATTCTGACCACCGACGCGACCCTCGTATACGTTGCCGAGGTAATCGACCAGATAGTTGTACCCAATGTCCCCCCATCCACGCGTGACCGCATGGTAGTAATAGACATTGCGCATTGCGGTGACTGGAGTTTGGAAGTTCTGCGTCTCCGTATGGTGAACGATGGCATGCGCAACAGTCTCGTAGACGCGAGGCCAGATTTCAGTGCCGCCGGCGAAACGAAGCGATTCGTCCGCTCCCCACTCAGTTCTCGAGATGATCCGCGGTGGCACGGCGGGATCTGTCGATGCGATCCCCACCGAAGGCAGATCCTCGACCTCTGGGCCGTCCGATGCGTCGATATAGGTCAGCACAAGGCCCGCCACAAACGCAGGATTGCGGGCGTCATCCAGGGTCCGAAACTGAAGGTACTGCGCACCCCCCGACTGCAACATCGGTGTAAACAGCCGATCGTTCACCGTCTCTTTGCCTGTATCCCAGTCGTAGGTAAGGAAAAATGAGTCCGTATATGCGACGCCATCGCGGCTAAGCCGAACTTCGATAACCGGCCAGATGCCCACAGCATTGTCCCAATGAAAGCCCAGTCCAGTAATGGGAAAATCCGTGGCAACGGTCGCAAACTCGCCTGACGAGGCCACCTGAACGTCGTTTGCCTGCTCCGCTGCAGCCCACTCGCCAGATCTGGTCGACGAGGTTCCAATGGATTGAGCTCTCGAGCGACTCTGCTCGAGCATGGCTGCTGGCCCACCAGCTGCTATGAGTGCAGCCAGCATGCCGGAAGCCTTCAGCACGAGCCGACGGCTGGCCAGCGCGGTTATCATTGGGACAGGCGCCTGATCTTCTGATTCCGGCATTCCGATAGTCATAGTGGCCCAGCAATTGCAATGATGAGATTTCTATCCTGACAAAATACTAGCGCATTCCACGTCGTAGGTGAAGCTTGCTTTGACTTTTGTTCGAGCCGTCCGATGGGTGCAATGTCGCCATCAACGTGAAACGAAAATAGCTCGGCGAATCAGAATCCGTTTCTCTTTCACGCCAAGCCGACCGGAATTTAGTCCGTATTCGGCGAACTCCATACTTTCTGGCATATCTGGCGACGACCGGCTTCTGCATCTATACTCCTATGCGCTGTTCTTTGACCTGCCCAGGTGGCGGAACTGGCAGACGCGCTAGCTTGAGGGGCTAGTGCCCATTACGGGCGTGAAGGTTCAAATCCTTTCCTGGGCACCAGAATGGTTTGTTGCGGGCGATTAGCTCAGCTGGGAGAGCGCCACGTTTACACCGTGGAAGTCAGAGGTTCGAGCCCTCTATCGCCCACCAGCCGCGGTTTGGTCCGCGAGAAGCTCCCGCCAAGGTAGCTCAGTTGGTAGAGCTCACGACTGAAAATCGTGCGGTCGCCGGTTCGAGTCCGGCCCTTGGCACCACCGAACAAAGTGACCGAGATGAATCGCGCCCGGCGCGATCGATCTCGGTTGCCCAGCCCGAAATCAGGTTCGATCAGAATCCCCTCCTTAGACGGCGATCGATAGTCCTCGAGCAACTCAGTTTGCGATTACATCGATTCGGCCAAAAACGAACCCAGGTGTCCCAGCCGAGACGAGTTCAAACGGTACCTAAAATTCCGCACTCCTGGTATGCACCACTTTCACATATCGCTCTGCATCATCTAACAGGCTTCACAGTTCATCGGCGACCTCCAGGGTTCCCAATGGGAGCCCTGGCCCGCAAACTCCATCCTATTCAAGGCCAGACAGCTGCCTTGACAGCGGTCGGTGTCGCGATTAAGATCACTCCAAATTGGTCCGACAACTCAGTTTCTGTGAGCATTTGCAGGGACTTTCTCCTAGCCGCCGCTCTCACCAATAACTCATGGAAGGCTCCCCATTGAGCACCTCAGCCTCAAGAGCTCGACTGATTGCCTCCGAAGTAGTCGAACCACCTCGCTGGGCAGTTCGCCAGATCGACCTGATGCAGCGAATCGAGGACGCCGCCACAGAGTTCGTCGATCGGTATACGCGCGAAGATGGCTCACTCATCTGGCGCAGCCACTGGCCAGGCATGGACGGGTCTGACGATCCCTATGAGGCTTTCATGTACCTGGCACTCTTCTACAGTCTCGGCGGCAGTGAGGCCGTGTATCAGTCAGCCCGCCGCATGTGGGATGCCATCACCTGGCAGTGGACCGAATATGGGCAGATCGAGCGGGAGTTTCCCCGCTACTACGACTGGATGCACCATGGTGAGGCAAACCTCTTTCACTATTTTTTCGGTCTGACGAAGCCCGAATCACTCATCGACCGCCAGCGAGCCCTTCGCTTTGCCCACATGTACGACGGTACCGATCCACTCGCCCCAAACTACGACCCGGAATTGAATCTCATCCGCGCTCCAATGACCGGGAGCAATGGCCCCCGCCACGTGGTGACAGCTGAAGACTGGTCGACGCACCGCGGCGTTCTCACCGATTACCTCGCGCCCTTCGAGGACATGGAGAGCGTCGACTTCGCCCTCGGCCGGTGTGACTGGAGGGATGACAGCGTCTACGCTGAGGTCATCCAGAAGATGAACGAGCGGACAACTCGCGGCGATGTTCCCCTGAATCTCAATGCGACAAGTCAGTTCACGCACGCCTATCTCTACACTGGCGATCCCGCGTTGCGCGATTGGGTCGTCAACTACCTCGCGACATGGAAAGAAAGGGCAGACGACAACGGAGGAATTCTCCCTGACAACGTTGGGCTTTCAGGTGTCGTCGGCGAGTATGTTGGCGGCAAATGGTGGGGTGGCCACTATGGCTGGCGCTGGCCTCATGGCTACCAGACGATCATC
>JBGTJM010000482.1:0-1563 GCA_041745115.1 Thermomicrobiales bacterium | reverse complement strand
AGAGACGTTTGGTCGGACTCTGTCGGCTGGAATGAGTCGTTTCCAATCGGAGGCTGAGAATCTGCTAGCGTCGCCTGATCTGGAAAGCCGTCAGAACGTTGTGTTTCCAGGTGAAACGGCATTCCGGCTGTATGACACGTTTGGGTTTCCTCTGGACCTGACGACCGATCTGGCCCGCGAGCACGGAATGTCGGTCGACATGGCGGGGTTCGACGCGGCTATGGAAGCTCAACGAAAGGTCAGTCGGGGCGGAGCTGCGTTTCAGGCTGCTGGTAGAGACAGGGCGTCTCTGTACGTCGAGCATGGCACAAGTGTGACCGTCTTTTCCGGCTACGAGACGACCGAAGACAGTGCCACGGTGCTGGCGGTCCTTGGGGATTCTGGATCAGTTGATACCGCCGAGGCAGGTCAGAGTGTTGAGATCGTTCTGGACCGCACGCCGTTCTATGCAGAGTCTGGTGGCCAGGTTGGCGACAAAGGAACCATCCGAACCGATACGGGAGTGTTCAACGTCGACGACACGTTCAAACCCGTGCCGGGTCTCAACGTTCACCGAGGAACGGTTGCTGAAGGTTTCATTCAAACCGGAGACTCAGCGCATGCACGTGTCGACGCGGGTCGCCGGAAAGCGATCAAGCGGAACCACACGGCGACACACCTCCTGCACAGGGCGCTGAGGATCGTTATTGGTGACGAAGCGCATCAGGCCGGATCGCTTGTCGCGCCGGATCGGCTGCGGTTTGACTTCACGAGCGTCGATGCCATGACCAGCGAGCAGCTGAGCCGAGTCGCGGAGATTGTGAATGAGCAGGTCGTGGCTTCGCTCTTGGTTGAGACTCGCGAGTCCACCTACGATGAGGCAGTTGCGTCAGGCGCGATGGCGCTGTTCGGTGAAAAGTACGGAGAACGGGTGCGAGTCGTTGAGATCGACGGCTTCTCCATCGAGCTTTGTGGTGGTACGCATCTCGAACATACGGGCGCGATTGGACCATTTCTGATTCTCTCTGAAGGTAGTGTTGCCGCGGGAGTTCGTCGTATCGAAGCGATCACTGGCAGCATAGCGGTCGAACGCATGCTCCGTGAGCATCAGCTGGTTGAGGGAATGGCGCGAGAAGCGAAGGTCGCCTGGAGCGAGCTGCCGGACCAGATTGCGTTTTTGCGTCAGAGGAATCGAGATGCAGAGCGGGAAATCGCCAGGTTGCGTAATCAGATGGCAGGCGGAGCCGTCGACTCCCTTCTGGGTGGTGCATTCAGTGTGAACGGCACACAGGTGGTCGCTGCCACGGTGGAAGTCGCCGATCGGGATGCGTTCCGGGCCCTTGGCGATCGAGTTCGCGATTCGCTAGGTTCAGGCGTGATCGTGCTGGGGGCTGTTATCGATGGGAAACCCAACCTCATCGCGATGGTTACCCGAGATCAGTTGACTCTGGGCCTCAAGGCGGGACAACTTGTGAGGGATCTGGCGGTTCATATCGATGGAAAAGGCGGCGGCAGACCGGATCTGGCCGAAGCAGGTGGCAGCAATGCGGCAGGGTTGGATCAAGCGATCGGCGCAGTGCAGGA
>JBGTJM010000481.1:0-4378 GCA_041745115.1 Thermomicrobiales bacterium | reverse complement strand
TGGTCGGAGCCGGGCCTGCGATTGCGCCACGCTCGAGCGCAGCGATCCACATGCCGGTCAGGCCGAGCGCTGCCGCGCCTTTCCATAGATCACGCCGGCTAATTCGATTGGCCGCGAAATCTTCCTGCAACCGCCGTAGTTTCTGATTCGTTGACATCACTCTACCTCCGTACTTCGTCGAGCGACATGCTCGGTTTCTGGTCTGCCCGGCCGTACTCACGGCGGGTCAAAGAACCCCAACTTCTTGAGAGGACCACTCGTCCTCAGGAAACGCTGGACCATCGGCGCCGAATGCGATCACGAGATTTCCATACGCATCAACATGCAATTTGCACAACGGCGGGACAATTGTGGAGGTAGCGGATTCCTCAATGATCGCGGGACCGTCGCACACAAACTGCGGCGAAAGCTCCCTGCGCTGAAGCCTCGAGCTACTGACACGACTTGTGCCCCCGCCAAACAGTACAGCCCGTGTCTCTCGCGAATCATCCGGGTTCATGCCAGATTCAACTCGATGCACAAGATTGTGGGACGTCAACTTCGCTGTTGCTGTCACCCGGAAGTTTACGAGTTCAATAGGCGTATCCTCAAGTGCGAACGTATACATTTTCTTGTGCTCAGTGTTGAAAGTGGTCTCGAGCGCGTCGTCGTCGACAAGCGAATGGTCGTACGAACATCTCACCGTGTGCTCCTGACCCGCGTAGCGCATATCGATGGCTCGATCAGGAGGCTGGAGCTGGTCTGGTTCGAATCCCTGCTCGAGAAGCATCGTTCGCGCTTCATCTTCAAGGTCAGCAAATGTACGCTCTCGATCATCGTGTGGCGTTTCCTCGAGTCGGGAAACGCTGGTGCGGGTGCGATCGACTCGAGGATTCGCATGGAGCATGCCCCACGCGCTGAAGGTCGAGGGCAGCGGCGGGATGACGACCTGTTTCACGCCGAGTTCCGATCCGAGGAGCGCAGCGTGAAGAGGGCCTCCGCCGCCAAACGCAACCAGTGTGAAGTCGCGAGGGTCGTGTCCTCGCCGGACCGAAACGAGGTTCAAGGCGTCAACGGTCATAGCCCGAAAGAGATCCAGTGTGCCCGCGACAGCAGCTTCGACATCGACTGACAGGCGCTCCGCGATCGGTTCGAATGCTGCATGCGCGAGATTCCGGTCGATCGAAATCGTGGTGCCAGGAATTGGGCCGGCGGCAATGTAGCCGGCCAGAACCATCGCATCGGTGATCGTTGGGTCAATTCCACCTGCTCCGTAACATACGGGGCCCGGACTGGCGCCCGCTGAGGATGGACCGATCCTGAGAGCGCCGGCGGGATCAAACCAGACGATGCTGCCCCCACCGGCACCAATTTCGACAATGTCGATGACCGGGATTTTCGCAGGGTAGCCAGGGGATAGCGGTGTCCATTCCAGACGGTAGTC
The DNA here is from genome assembly GCA_041745115.1 of Thermomicrobiales bacterium. Classification (GTDB taxonomy): domain Bacteria; phylum Chloroflexota; class Chloroflexia; order Thermomicrobiales; family UBA6265; genus JAHBVL01. Next base: position 2,955 of record JBGTJM010000481.1, on the reverse strand, counting down.
GTCGGCAATCGCGATTTGCCCGGCGACGATGATCGAACACTTGGCGGTCGTACCGCCGATGTCCAGAGTGATCATGTTTGGTTCGGAGATCAGTGAACCCAGCATCTGGGCGCCGAGAACACCGCCGCTTGGTCCGGATTCCACGAGCTGAATCGGTTGCTGGCGAGCGAGATCGAACGTCGAAGTTCCGCCATTCGACGTCATAACGAAACGCCGTGCATGCGTGTCAGCTTGTACCAACTTCGACTCAAGGCTCTCCAGATAGGATCGAACGCGCGGCTGCACATAGGCGTTGAGAACGGCCGTGGAGGTTCGTTCGTACTCTCGCCACTCCCTCGTTATCGTCGAAGAAAGCGTGATCGAGACTTCAGGCAGGAGTTCTGAGAGAAATTGACCAGCCTGCTGCTCGTGGTCTGGGTAGGCATACGAATGCAGGAAGCAGACTGCAATGGCGCCGACAGCGTTTTCCCGGCATGCTGTTGCGATCGCATCGAGACTGGTCAGTTCGAGGGGCTGCACGACGTTGCCGTTGGGACCAACCCGCTCAGCAACCTCGAACCGCAAACTCCTTGGCACCAGTGGTTCAGGTTTCCTGAATTTCAGGTTGTACATGTCAGGTCGGTTGCCACGTCCAATTGCAAGGACGTCGCGGAATCCCGCTGTCGTTATCAGCGCGGTCTTCTCACCGGTTCGTTCAGTTATGGTGTTGATCACCACTGTTGTACCGTGTACCAGATCCTGGATCGCTCCAGGGTCAACAGCGGATGCGGCTATCGATTCCAGGACGCCCTCAGAGAAGTCCCAGGGTGTTGTGGGCGTTTTCGTCTCGACCAGATTCCCCCGGTCGTCCATGGCAACCAGATCAGTAAACGTACCGCCGATATCGACCGCCACGCGAACTTTCTGTTTACTCACGCCTGTGCGTCTCTTCCATACACCGCCATAGCGTCGGCCGCCGTCACGATTCCATCGGCAATGTCGGCTTCGACAAGCGCTGCGTCGCGGTTGTCAGGCGGTCCCCAACCGCCGCCGTTGCCGGTCACTATCCGGACGACATCACCTGCCTCAACTCTTAGGCTGGTTACTCGGCCTCCGCGAACGCGTTCACCATTCGGCCGTACGACCTCGAAGTAGCTTACGGTGCCATCATGGCCACCGTCAGTTCCCCACGGGCTGTTGACCGAACGGCCGAAACTGGCCTGAAGCGTGGCTCCCAACGGGTTGTCGACTCGATACTCGCGGATCGAGCCAAATCCGCCCCGAAACGTTCCATGCCCGCCTCCGGCTTCGATATTGAAACCGCTACGCAACATCGTCAACGGAAACGCGGTCTCGATCACTTCGGCAGGATAGTTGTACGTGTCGCCGTCGGTCGTGGCTATGAGACTGCTTTCTCCATCACCGTCGGCACTTGCACCCCACCCGCCATCTTGCGGGCCGGCCAGGACCCAATAGCTTCCATCTTCTCGTCGCCCGCCCAGGTAGTGGCCACAAAGTGACAGATATGAACCAGCTGAGAGTCGTTCGGGCAGGACCGATGCGAGTGCTTTCCAGACGAGCTCGGTGGCATACGCTGAGGCTTCGAAGTACCAGCCGGTGGGGCTCGGCCTCGTGGCGGTGAAGACGGTGCCCTCCGGGGCAATCACCTCAAGTGGCCTGAAGAATCCCTCATTCGATGTTTCCTGCGGTGCGGTGACGGCTTTAAAAATGGTTTTGCAGGCCGAAAGGAGTGCCCCTCGGGCGCAGTTGATCGGGCCATCGGTCTGAGGCGAGCTGCCGGTGAAATCAAGAGTGAATCGCTCCGGGGTGATCGTAACTTCGACCTGTACCGGCAGTGGGTGATCAGAAACGCCATCGCCGTCGATAACATCTGTAGCCCGATAGACGCCTGATGGAATGTTCTGCAGGGCGGCGATGGCCATTGTTTCCCCATGTTCGAGGATCGACTCGAAGGTCTCCAGAGTCAACCCCACGCCATATTTCTCGAGAATTTCCTTTACTCGCAGATCGGCAACGCGAACTGCCGCCACTCCAGCATTGAGATCACCGATGGACATCATGGGGAGACGAACGTTGGCTTCGATGATATCGACGATCGCCTGATTGATGATGCCTTCGCGATAGAGCTGAAGCTGAGGAAGCTGCAAGCCCTCCTGGAAGATCTCAGTGGAGTCTGGCGCCAGAGAGCCAAGGACCTTACCGCCCATCTCGGTCCAATGCGTTACCGAGATTCCGAAACCAATCAGATCATTCTTGTGGAAGATTGGCATCAGCAGGGCGACATCCGAATTGTGCGTTCCGCCTCCATACGGGGAGTTCGTCATGTAGACATCACCGGGACGCATATTCGCGGCCGGAAACTTCGCCAGGATCGATTCAGCCTGGGGCCGAAAGGTGCCGGTGAACAGGCACAGACCGTTGTCCTGAGCGATGACTCTACCTTCTCGATCGCAAATCCCGCACGCGAAATCGAGCACCTCGTAGACAATCGGGCTCATGCTGGTTCGTGCCAGGATGATGCCCATTTCGGAAACGACGGCGAGGAGCTTGTTCCTGATGATCTCCCGCGTAAAGACCTCGTTGTTGTTCAAATGGACTCTTTCAAGCACCTGCATTGCACGATTCGCGTGCTGCACGGTACCAAACATAGGATCGCGGGTCCAGCGGCCACACTGGGAATCTGCACGGTTTTTCTGATCGATATCAGTGCAATTTTCACAGAAGCAAGCGCTGTCGTGGCAATAGGCCACTTTGCACTCACCCTGCCGGTTAGTGTGCCGACCCAGAGGTACGGAGTACCATTCCCCGCTGTGTCTGTGGCTCACCACAGACGTTTTGCTTGATCGGACATCATGTGTTAGAGACCCTTCTCGACTATTTCGAGCGCTTTTCAGAACGAGTGCCACTAGAGGTATTTGCCTTCTTTGGCTCGTTTTTCGAAGAAGTCATCGCTCC